>JBBSDR010000227.1:0-7941 GCA_038240465.1 Gemmatales bacterium | reverse complement strand
CAGCACCAGGGGCACGGCGAAATGCACCAGCCCCGTTCGGTCGCGCGTCACGACAAAGCCGCCTCTGGCCAAGGCGTCGGCAACGCAGTTACAGGGCTTGAGCGGCGCCAGGGAGAAGGGACAGCCGGCCCCCCACCCCTCGTTCCCAAACGGGAGTTTGGGAACGAGGGGCGAGGGGCCGGGTGTCCCTTCTCCCTGGCGCCGCTCAAGCCCTGTAACTGCGTTGCCGACGCCTTGGCCCGAGGCGGCCTTGTCGTGACGCGCGACCGAACGGGGCTGGTGCATTTCGCCGTGCCGCTGGTGCTGGGCTCACATCCCTTGGGGGCGCTGGTCGCGGGCCAAGTTTTTGACCAGTATCCCGAACAACTGCCGCTGGAGCAAGTGGCCAGGCAGCTCGGTCTCTCACCGGCATCGGTCTGGCAGGTGGCGCGCCTGGAACATCCTGTCAAGCGGGCCACCCTGGAAGTGTTTGCCGACCTGCTGGCGACCCTGGGCCAGACGTTCCTCCAGACGCGCTATCACACGATCCTGGCAGCAGAAAGGCGAGGGCAGGAACGCACGGCGGAAGCCAACGCGGGCCGCGCCCGGCTCCTCAAACAGGTCATGTCGGCACGGGAAGAGGAGCAGCGCCGGATTGCGCGGGACCTCCACGACGGCATCGGCCAATCCCTCACGTCGTTGCTCCTTGGGCTGCGTGCGGCGGCCGAGGTGCCTACGTTTGAGGAAGCCCGCGCGCGGCTGGACCCACTCCGCGGCATCACCGCCGCACTCCTGGATGAGGTCCGGAGGATCGCCCGGGACTTGCGCCCGACCATTCTGGACGATCTGGGTCTTTTGGCAGTCCTGGAGCGTTACGCGGCCGATTACACCCATGCGCACGGCATCGCGGTCGATGTGTACGCCCCGGACCTGGCCTTGACTGGGCAATCCCGTCTGCCGGCAGAAGTGGAGACGGCTTTGTACCGCATCGCCCAGGAGACGCTCACGAATGTCCTGAAGCACGCGGCGGCGAAGGCGGTCAGCCTCGTGGTCCGGCGCGAATTGGGCGGCTCGTCGGGCGTACATTTGACGGTGGAAGACGACGGGTGTGGATTCGACTGCGATGCCCTGCTCCAGGCGCCTGGCTGGGCGTCCGCCGGCAAAGGTCTGGGCCTGCTCGACATCCACGAACGGGCCGCCCTTCTGAACGGCTCCGTCACGCTCGAGTCGCGGCTGGGAAGCGGAACTACGGTTCATGTGTACATCCCCCTCGAGGAGGAGAACCATGTCGAAGATTCGCGTCCTGATCGCCGATGACCATGCCATCCTCCGGGCCGGACTCCGGCTGCTCATCAACAACCAGCCGGACATGGAAGTCGTGGGCGAAGCCGCCGATGGGCATGAAGCCTTGCTCCAAGCCCGCCAGGCCAGCCCGGATGTGCTGACGCTTGACCTCTCCATGCCGGGGGGCGGCGGCCTCAAGGCCCTGGAAGGTCTAAGGCTCGCATGCCCGCAGACGCGAGTGCTGGTCCTGACCATGCACGAGGACCCCTCGTATCTGCGCGCGGCGCTGGCGGCCGGCGCATCGGGGTATGTCGCCAAGTCGGCGGTCGATGCCGAATTGCTCGCCGCGATCCGCTCCATCGCCCAGGGTCGCACCTTTGTGACGATGACCCTCAGCGACAGGGGGACTCGTCAAGTCCTCGGCGACCAGCCGACCAGCACCGAATCGCCCCAGCGAGCGCCCGTCAAACTCCTGAGTTCACGGGAGCAGGAGGTACTCAAACTCCTGGCCAAGGGGTATACCAACAAAGAAGTTGGCACCCAGTTGTGCCTCAGCGTCAAGACCATTGAGACCTACCGCGCGCGCCTCGCGGACAAACTCGGTCTCCGCAGCCGGGCCGACCTCACCCGGTACGCCTTGGAGATGGGTCTCCTCGACCCAGGCCCATCCTCGCCCGGATAGCAGTCGGCACCGCCCTTCTTTGTCAGGGTTTTCCTGACAAATCGCCTTGGTTCAGGGATTACCCTGACAAGCGCCGCTCGCTTTTCCCTCCTGTCAAACCTGATTTTCAGTAACTACCCTGATATCGCCCACTGTCCCTGCCGCGGTAGAATTGCCGCAGTCTCAGAACAGCAGGACTCGAAGCCTACTGGCAACCGGCAACGGAAAATTGCACCCTGCCAACCTCATGGAGGGGCCGGTGGCTTCCAACAACATCATGGACAACATCATGGAGGGGTCGATCATGCTAGTCCTTTCTCGAAAAGTCGGCGAAAGCATCCTCATCAGTGAGTCCATTCGGGTCACCGTGGTGCAAGCCGCAGACGGCCGCATCCGCTTGGGGATCGAGGCTCCTCCGGAGGTCAAAGTACTCCGCGAGGAGCTGACCATGTCCGGCTTCCCCTCGTCGCCAAGCAAGAACGGGGAAGCGTAAGCACTGTCTCCTGCCGCCCCGTTGCCCTGAGTGTCAACATCGGCCAGAAAGTAGGCCACTTCCCCCTGACAGCCCTGAGCCTACAGGTTCAGCCAGCTTTGCCCGTGCGATACCCCCCGGCCCCACTGCCAGGGACCGGCAGCGGAGTGGGCGATGACGTTTGCCCCGTTCTCCCAGGAAGGAGACGGGCCGGGGCTATCTTCATCTGTGTCCAATCCTCCAAAGGAGCGTTCCAATGATGCCGCCCGTACTTTTTGCCGACGCTGATCGTGAGTTTTGTGATGACTGCGGCTCGCTGTTATCTTCCAACGGGTTCCAGGTCGAAACGGCAACCGACGGCTTGGAGTGCCTGGATAAGCTGCGCCAGTCCGTGCCCGACTTTCTGATCCTCGACCTGGAACTGCCGTGGGGCGGAGGCGACGGTGTTCTCGCGGTCATGCACGAAGACCCACAACTCCACACCATCCCGGTCGTGTTAACGTCGACGGTAATACCTGCGCGAGTCCTTGACCACCTACTCGCTACTTGGCTGTGCGTTCAAGCGTTGACCAAGCCCTTTCGGCTTGCGGACCTGCTGGATTGTCTGACGATTGCTAGCTCGAATATGCAAACGCAACCGTCCAACGGCGCCCACTCTCTCGGCATTCTCGTTGTCGATGATGAGTCGGCAATTCGGAATCTATTGCAAACACAACTGCATCGCCGGGGTTTTCGCGTGTGGACCGCAGGCAAGTGCGAGGACGCACTCGATCATTGCTGCAACCATGGCGAGGAGATCGCGGTCGTGCTGCTCGATATTTGCACGCCCCGCCTCGATGGTCCGCGAATCCTTGAGGGCATTCGGGAATTCAACCCGGAAATGCCCGTTTGTTTCATGACCAGCGATCCGGGCGAATTTGAACCCAGCGATTTGCTGGCGCGCGGCGCTCGGCATGTTTTCAGAAAACCGTTGTGCATAGATGAGGTCGTTCGTGTCGTGCGACACCTCGCCAACGAACCAGTGATAGAACTCCAAGCGAACTGACACCTGAGTGGACGCGCGCAGCTCGAAATTACCCTTATTGCAATCGAAGATGCAGCCCGATCGTGCCGAGTGAGGAGAAGAACGATGGATGCCCTAGCCCGAAAGATCCTGGTGGTGGATGACGACGCGGATACGCTTTGTAACTTGGCGGATCTTTTCAGCGAATCCGGCTACTGCATCGATACCGCGGAGGCGGGGGACATCGCCATGGAGCAGGCGCGGCAGAAGCGGTACCATGTAGCGTTGCTGGATTTGCAAATGCCCGGCATGGATGGGCTGACCCTGTGTCGCCGCCTCAAGCAGATGCAGCCGGCAATGGTCGCGATGATTGTCACAGCCTACTCCGGAGGCCTGGAAGACGAAGCGCGCGAGGCCGGAGCGCAGCGTGTTTTGCCCAAGCCGATCGATTTTCCCACGTTGCTGATCCTGGTCGAGAATGCCCTGGTGCAGGCGAATTAGCGCACGGAGAGAGCAACCCATGATGATGCTTACGTGATGGATCGTTTTAAAGTCACCGTGTCGCCGACTTCTGCAAGGAGCGGCAAGGAATTCTGTGTTACCAGCGAGGAAAAGCCATGAACCGTGCGATTGATACCCCGACACTCGACCTGCCAACTCCGGAAGCCCTCGGCGAGCTGGAAGAACACATCCAGCGCCGGCTGAACAGCCGGGTTCGGGGTCCATCCCAGCCGGGTCGTGCTCAGGTCGATGGGTGGCTCCCGCGCAGGTACTTGACGGTCTGGCGTCGCCACCGGTCGTTCAGGCCCTGACCAAGCCTTTTCGATCTATTTGCCCTGATGATATATTTTCGTGCAGGAGCGATTGATGATGAGGATCTCATGGCAGCAACAGTGACTCTCAAAATCGTGATGGGCGAGCCTTTGGGGAAGGAGTATGTCTTTGAGGAGTATACCCTCTGGGTGGTGGGCCGCTCCAGTGATTGTTCCCTGCAATTGCCATGCGATGTCGCGCACCAGGACGTTTCCCGACACCACTGCCTGCTTGCCATCGATCCGCCCGAGATTCGCGTCCGCGATCTCGGCAGTCTCAACGGAACGTTTCTCAACGGGCAAAAAATCGGCCAACGGGAAACAGCCGTAACCGCTGAAATGCCCGTCCAGGTCCTCAAGGATGGCGATGAGATCCGTGTTGGGAGCACAACCTACTGCATTGCGATTTTCAATCAAGAAGACGATCTCCACGAACAATCGTCTCATTCTCAAGTCCGAGAAGAGCTGGTTGAAGTGTGAGACAAGCCAGGTCGGGGTGTGGGTTATTCGGACAGACGAAGAGTTGATCATCGCCAAGACGGTGTGCCGCCTTGCTGGGGAAGCGGCCGGACGAACAGGAAACGGAGCCTCATGGCACAGAATGGCCAGACCTCAGTGCAGACGCCGCAATCGCGCGAAGCGAAGGCCAACGTCACCTCACCCGCCCCTCAAGATCGGGATACCAAGAACCCCCTGTCTCCAGAACAGCTGCGGAAAATGCACGCCTACTGGCGTGCGGCGAATTACTTGTCCGTCGGCCAGATCTACTTGTTCGACAACCCGCTCCTGAAGGAGCCGTTGCAGCTCAAGCACATCAAGCCTCGGTTGCTCGGACACTGGGGTACCACACCCGGCCTGAACTTTATTTACGTCCATCTCAACCGCGTCATCAAGGACTACGACCTGAGCGTGGTCTACGTCACCGGTCCCGGGCACGGCGGACCCGGCTTGGTCGCCAACGCCTACCTGGAGGGCACCTACAGCGAGGTGTATCCGAACATCTCGCCGGATGAGGCCGGACTCAAGCGCCTGTTCACCCAGTTCTCGTTCCCCGGAGGCATCCCCAGCCACGTCTCCCCGGAAACGCCGGGCTCGATTCACGAGGGGGGCGAACTGGGTTATTCCCTCTCGCACGCCTACGGTGCGGTTTTCGACAACCCCGACCTGCTCGTCGCCTGCGTGGTCGGCGACGGCGAGGCGGAAACCGGTCCGCTGGCCACCGCCTGGCACGGCAATAAATTCCTCAACCCCGCCCACGACGGCGCCGTGCTGCCCATCCTCCATCTCAACGGCTACAAGATCGCCAACCCGACCGTGCTGGCCCGCATCAGCCACGAGGAGCTGGAATTCCTGATGAAGGGCTACGGCTACACACCCCACTTCGTTGAGGGGGACGATCCGGCGCAGATGCACCAACTCATGGCCGAGACACTCGACCGGTGCGTGTCCGATATCAAGACGATTCAGGCCGATGCCCGCAAGAAGGGCTTCACCAGGCGGCCGCCCTGGCCCATGATCGTCCTGCGCTCGCCCAAGGGGTGGACCGGTCCCAAGGAAGTGGATGGGCAGAAGACCGAGGGGTACTGGCGCTCCCACCAGGTGCCCATGGGCGATATGTCCCACCCCGGGCACGTCGAGATGCTCGAAACCTGGATGAAGAGCTACAAGCCGGAGGAACTGTTCGACAGGTCGGGCGCGCTGATTCTAGAACTGGCTGAGCTGCCACCCCGCGGTGAGAAGCGCATGAGCGCAAACCTGCACGCCAACGGCGGCCTGTTACTCAAGGACCTGAAGATCCCCGACTTCCGCGAGTATGGCGTGAAGGTGTCCGGCCCCGGTGCGGCGACGGCGGAGGCGACGCGCGTGATGGGGAAGTTCCTGCGCGACGTCATGAAGCTCAACCTGGACAGCAAGAACTTTCGCCTCTTCAGTCCGGACGAGTTCAACTCCAACCGCTGGCAGGACGTACTCGAAATCACCGACCGGGCCTGGGACACCGAGACGCTGTCCTACGACGACCACCTGAACCCGGAGGGCCGGGTGATGGAGGTCCTCAGCGAACACCAGTGCCAGGGCTGGCTGGAAGGCTATTTGCTGACGGGGCGGCACGGCTTCTTTTCGTGCTACGAGGCGTTCATTCACATCATCGACTCGATGTTCAACCAGCACGCCAAGTGGCTGAAAGTGACGCGGCACATCCCCTGGCGGAAGCCGATCGCGTCGCTGAACTACTTGCTGTCGTCGCTCGTCTGGCGGCAGGACCAGAATGGCTTCAGCCACCAGGATCCCGGCTTCATCGACCATGTGTGCAACAAGAAGGCCGAGGTCGTCCGCGTCTACCTACCTCCGGACGCCAACACCCTCCTGTCCGTGACAGACCACTGCTTGCGCAGCCGCAACTACGTCAACGTCGTAGTTGCCGGCAAACAGCAGGCACCGCAGTGGCTGGACATGGAGCAGGCGGTCAAGCATTGCAGCGCGGGCGTCGGCATCTGGGAGTGGGCCAGCAATGACAAGGGCGGCGATCCCGACGTGGTGATGGCCTGCTGCGGCGACGTCCCGACGCTGGAAACCCTCGCCGCGGTGGAACTGCTTCACAAGTACGTTCCTGAGCTTCGGGTCCGGGTCATTAACGTCGTGGACCTGATGAAGTTGCAACCGGCGAGCGAGCACCCGCACGGCCTACCCGATGATGACTTCGACACCCTCTTCACCAGGGACAAGCCGATTATCTTCGCCTTCCACGGCTACCCGTGGCTGATCCACCGCCTGACGTACCGGCGCACCAACCACCAGAACCTGCATGTGCGCGGCTACAAGGAGGAGGGGACTACCACGACCCCGTTCGACATGGTAGTGCTCAACGACCTCGACCGCTTTCACCTGGTGGAGGACGTTATCGCCCGTGTGCCGCAGCTGGGATCCCGGGCGGCCTGCCTCCAGCAAATCGTCAGCGATAAACTCATCGAACACAAACGGTACATCTGCGAGCACGGTGACGACATGCCGGAAATCCACGACTGGAAATGGGGGCAACGAGGCGCCGCCGGCAACGTCCGGATTGGTGAGACCGCGGCGGACAATGCCTGATACACAGCCCGGTTGATGCTCTCCAGTGTTCGCCTGCGTTGGCGGGCAACCGATATCGTAGCGGCCCCCGCCCATGCGACTGTCGAGAATGAAGCCAGCCTCCCAGCCGCTGCCCATCGCGATTGTTGAAGAAAGGGGGGTGTCCCATGACTGCGACCCTGACCAACGGAACAGCGCTGACGCTACGAGCGCGAACTGCCGCGGACCTTATGACCGCCAACCCGATCTCGGTGCGCGAGAACGGAACGGTCGCCGATACCGTCAATTTCTTGACACAGAAAGGGTTCCACGCCGCTCCGGTGATCGACGACTCCGGCCGGCCCATCGGCGTCCTGAGCTGCACCGACATCCTGATCCACGAGCGAGTCCGGCGTGAAGCGGGCAGTGCGGGCTTCGACGAGGCGAGGGTCCGCGACCTGATGACGCCCGCTGTTTTTTCCGTGGTGGTCGATGCGCCGGCGGGCCGCGTCGTCGGTGAGATGGTTGCCCTGAATGTCCATCAGCTTTACGTTGTGGACTCGGCCAACGTGCTGGTCGGTGTCATCACGGCCCTCGATGTCCTGCGCGGGCTTGTCGAGTAGGGTCGCGACTGTGCATCTGGGACGATGCTGCACCACGGTTCATCAATACTTCCTCTCTT
>JBBSDR010000226.1:0-7952 GCA_038240465.1 Gemmatales bacterium | reverse complement strand
GGCTCGTTTCTCCTCCGCCGAGGATCGCAAAGCCGATGCCCGAGAAACGTCGAAGTCGCCGACGGCGGCGCAACTGCCGATCGGTCAAGTGGTGCTGTTTTCGAGCGGCGTCGGCTACTTTCAGCGTGAAGGCAACGTCGAGGGAACCCAGCGCATCGACCTGACCTTCGCCACGCAGGACATCAACGACCTCATCAAGTCGATGACCCTGCGCGACGTCGATGGCGGCACCATCAATGCCATCACCTATGACTCCAACGTCCCCATGGAGAGGACGCTGCAAAGCTTCGCGGTGAACCTGACGAACAATCCGACCTTCAGCGACATCCTCAATCAAGCGCGCGGCGAGAAGGTTGAAGTGACCCTCCAGCAAGCCAATGCGACGCAGCCCGGAACACTGACCGGCAGCATCGTCGGGGTCGAACACAAGAAGGTTGCCGCCGGGAAGGACATCGTCGAGGTCGAATGCCTCAATCTGTGGTGTGCCGATGGCATGCGTTCGCTCAAGCTGTCCGAAGTGCAGCGGCTTCGCTTCCTCAATGCGATCATGGAGAGCGAGTTCCGCAAGGCGTTGGAGACGCTGGCTCAGGGACATGACTCCCAGAAGAAGGCTGTCAGCATTCACTTCGCCGGTCAGGGCAAGCGTGCGGTGAAGGTCGGCTACGTCATCGAGAACCCCATCTGGAAAACGAGCTACCGCCTCGTGCTGCCGCCGCTTGTCAAGAAGGACGAGAAGAAGCCAGAGGAGAAGAAGCCGTATTTGCAGGGTTGGGCAGTGGTCGAGAACCAGACGGACGAGGACTGGAACGGCGTCCGCATGGCATTGATTTCAGGCCGGCCCATCAGCTTCCAGATGAACCTCTATGACGCTCTCTTTATCAAGCGGCCTGTCGTCGAACCCGAACTCTTCGCCTCGCTCCGGCCCGTGGCCTACTCTGGTGGCCTGGACCGCATCATGACCAGGGCGGATCTCAAACGCGGCATCAGCAAGCAGGAGCGAGCGCGGGCGCATATGGAGGCAGGCGGGAGAGGCGAACGCGACAAGGAAGAGAAGCTGATGGAGGACCTGAAGAAGTCCGTCCAACTCGGCACTGTCGCCAAGGGCAAGATCCAGTTGGACGATCTCGACCTGACCAAGGGCGTCTCCTCCGCTGCCTCGGCGTCAAAGCTGGGCGACTACTTCCAGTACGCCATCGACCACGCGGTCAATCTGCCACGGCAGAAGTCGGCCCTGCTGCCCATCGTGACCAGGGACGTCGAGAGCGAACGAGTCAGCATTTACAACGAGGCCACGCACGCCAGGTTTCCGCTGCTCGGCCTGGTCTTCAAGAACACAACCGGCATGCATCTCTCTCAGGGGCCGATCACTGTCTACGAAGCAACCACCTACGCCGGCGACGCCCGTATCCTCGACCTGCAAAAGGACGAGCAACGGCTGCTGAGCTACGCCATCGACCTCGGTTGCGAGGTCCACGCCGTGGTGGATCCCGATGGCGGCAAGATTACCTCGCTCAAATCGGTCAAGGGCATCCTGCACACGACGACGAAACAAATCGACCGAAAAACGTACACCATCGTCAACCGCGGCGATCAGGAGCGAACGATGATCGTCGAGCATCCCAACCGCACCGACTTCACGCTGACCAGCACGGAAAAGCCGTGGGAGACAGCCCGCGACGTGCATCGCTTCAAGACGAAGGTTCCGGCCGGCAAGACTGTACCCTTCACCGTCACCGAGGAACGCATTCTCAAGCAGGAATTTCAGTTGAGCAACCTCGACGATAACAACATTCGCATCTTCCTCAACGCCCCGGCCACGAGTGCAGCCGTGAAGAAGGCACTCGAGAAGGCGATGGAGTTGCGCCATAAGGTGGCGGCCATTCAGCGCGAGATCCAGCAGACAGAGCGACAGTTGAAGACCATCACCGACGATCAGGACCGTCTGCGCAAGAACCTCAAAGAGATGCCTCCCGAAGCGGTGGCATACAAGCGCTACCTCAAGAAGTTCGACGATCAGGAGACCGAGATCGAGCGCCTGCAAAAGGAGGTCAAGCAACTCCAGGACGACGAACACTCGCGCCGCAAGGAGTTCGAGACGTTCCTCGCCAATCTGACGGTTGAGTGAGACGGCGAAATCTGCCGCTTGCGGCTTAGCGGTCTTCCCCGCTAAGCCGCAAGCGGCGAAAGGCATCAATAGCCCGCGGCCTTGCCGTCGATGCGCCGGTCGGCAGCGCCTCGATAGATTCCCGTCTTCGGATCGACGAGAATCGAGTGCGCGTCGCCCTGTTTCGTGCCAACGACCTTGTGACCCATCGCCCGCAACTGCTTCACCGCGTCGGGATACTCGGTCAGCCCCTCGAAGCGCGCGTGATCGGGCAGCCATTGGTGATGCAGCCGCGGCGCATCGACCGCCGCCTGAATGTCCATGCCGAAGTCGATGACGTTAATCACCACCTGCAGCGAGGTGTTGATGATCGTCCGGCTGCCGGGACTGCCCGTCATCAGCAGCACCTTGCCATCCTTCGCCACAATCGTCGGCGTCTGCGAACTGAGCATGCGCTTGCCCGGCTCGATCTGGTTGGCCGGCGTGCCGATCGCTCCCTCGCGCGTCGTCATTCCGGGGACCCAGTTGAAATCCATCATCTCGTTGTTCAGGAGGAAGCCCGCTCCCTTGACAACGATGCGCGAGCCGTAAGAGCGCTCCAGCGTATAGGTGTTGCTGACGCCCATGCCGTCCTTGTCGATGACCGAGAAGTGCGTGGTCGAATCGCCCTCGCCGGCCAGTTTGATCTCGGGCGCCAGGTCCTCGCTCTTCGTCGCCTTGTTCCGGTCGATGCCCGCGGCAACCTTCCTGGCGTATTCCTTGGTCGTCAGATGGGCCGGGACCTTGATGAAGTCGCTGTCGCCCAGGTATCGCGCCCGGTCGCAGTAGACGCGCTTCATCGTCTCCACAAGCAGGTGCAGCGTCTCGGGAGAGTAGCGGTCGTGCTTCTTCAGATCGAAGTTTTCCAGCACATTGAGCATCAGCACCAGGCAGGTGCCGCCCGAACTGGGAGGCGGAGGCGCGTAGACGTCGTAACCCCGATAGGTGCCGTGGACCGGCTTGCGTTCCTTCGCCTGATACCGGGCCAGGTCTTCCTTCGTGATCAGGCCGTTGCCGCGCTTCATCTCGGCCGCGAACAGGTCGGCGACGCTGCCCTTGTAAAAGCCGTCCGGCCCCTTGTCGGCGATTAGCTGCAGCGTCTTCGCCAGGTCCTTCTGCACCAGCCGGTCGCCGGCGCGCCAGTTCTCCTTGCCGTTATTCTTGCCGAAGCAGTGCTGGAACTCGTGAAACTCGTCCGAGAAGGCGAGAACGTGATTGAGCGAACTGGCCAACACCTCGTTGATGAGGAAGCCCTTCTCGGCCAGTTCGACGGCCGGCAGCACGACGTCCTTCCAGGGCAGCTTGCCGAAGCGCTGGTGAGCCAGGTAAAGGCCGGACACGGTGCCGGGGACGCCAACGGCCTTGTGAGTGTAGAGGCTGTCGTTCTTGCCGAACATCTTTGGTGTCGCGGCCAGAGGGGCCTTCTCACGGTAGTCGATGACAGTTGGCTCTCCCTTGCCGACTGGTGGATGAATGACCATGAACCCACCGCCGCCGAGGTTGCCGGCCGAGGGCCAGGTGACCGCCATGGCCAGGGCGGTGGCGACGGCCGCATCGACGGCGTTGCCGCCCTTCTTCAGGGTGGCCAGCCCGGTTTCGCTCCCTGGGGGCGACACCGCCACGACCATGCCCTGACGGCCCTCGACCGTCTTGGCAGGCTCCCGAGCCGGCACCAGGAAAACGCAAATCAGCAAGGTGAAACAAGCACTTGCGGCGAGACGAATGGCGGCATTGTGCATGAGGTTCCTCGTTACACACTCGGATAAAGGGTCCAGAATCAAAGGCTAACTATCCAGCCAATCCATGACCAGCCCAACTCGCCTCTTTCTTCGGCGACGACTCGCGCCGACTTCTTATTCGAGTGAAAATGATGCGATTAGATAATATTCACAATATGGGAAAAATAGATAATAATGAAGCTTGTCCTCCTCCCTCTCCTCCCTACAACTGCCCCTTTCCCAAGAACCCGATATCGGATGGGTTCTTGCATGGAGAGGTGTTCAGGTATCGCATGAAAAAGGAGGATCCCGCATGCACACCTCAGTTCTGTGGATGGCGCTGGCCGTGGCCGCGCCGGCCGGCGAGAAGACGCCGGAGTGGCTGACGAGCTACAAGGAGGCACAGCAGCAAGGGCAGAAGCTCAGCAAGCCGCTGGCTGTGTTCCTCGCTCCGGGCAAGGAGGGCTGGCAACAACTCGTTCGTGAGGGCAAGCTGAGCAAGGAGGCGCTGGAGCAACTGGCCGACGGCTATGTCTGCGTCCATCTCGACACGACGTCGGCGGACGGCAAGAAGTGGGCGAAGGCGTTCGAGATGCCGACGGGCCTGGGAGTCGTTCTGAGTGACCGGAGCGGGGACACCCAGGCGTTTCGCCATGAGGGCAGCCTCGACGGCAGTACACTGACTTCGACCCTGACGAGCCACTCGGGCCAGACTGTCGCGCGGACGAGTTACTATCCGCCGCAGAGCGGTTCGTCTGGTGCGATCGTCGAATCAGCCGTCCCCCAGTTCTCGATCGAACAAGGTACAATCCAGGGAAGGATTCAGTCCTATGGAAGCTCGTCCGGCTTCAGCCGCTCGAATTGCTCGACGTGACGTTGAGATTCTGAGTGCCGGTCTGGCACTGTCGCGAACCGAACGGCCGGCGTGATCCAACTCACGCTGGCCGTTCGCCTTGAATCAACGAAAATAGTCCAAGCCTTGCTGTCGCTTCCTTCTCGGGTTACTGTGGACTCCGTTCCGTTGTGTGCGACGATGTGCGTTATCGACGAGAGAACTACCATGCCGCGACCGCTTCTCTGGAGCATTGGCTTGCTGGCCGCCCTTATCGCTTCCGAGGCTGGCGCTGCCGAGAGTCCGGTCGATTTTCGTACCGACGTGATCGCCACTCTGTCGCGCGCCGGCTGCAACTCCGGAGCGTGTCACGGCTCGCCACAGGGCAAGAACGGCTTCCGTCTCAGCCTTCGCGGCCACGACGCCGACCTCGATCTGCACACCCTGACACGGGAAGCGCTGGGACGGCGCGTCGATCGACAGCGCCCCGAGTCGAGCCTGTTCCTGCTCAAGGCAACAGGGCGCGTACCGCACCAGGGAGGCGTCCTGCTGCACCCCGAGGATCGGGCCTATCGCGTGCTGCTGCGCTGGGTCGCCGAGGGCTGTCGTGATGCCGGTCCCGCGAACCTCGTCCGGCTCGAAGTGACACCCGAACGCCGCCGGCTCCCCGGCGACACCGCCGAGCAGCAACTCACTGTCCATGCTCACTTCAAGAATGGCGACGTGCGCGAGGTTACCTCGTTCGCCGTCTTCAGCCTCAACGAGACCGAGTCCGCTTCCATCAGCCCGATGGGACTTGTGCGCTTCAAGAAGACCGCCGAGGTTTCCGTCCTGGTCCGTTATCTCGATCAGTTCGCCAGCGCTCGCCTGACCTATGTTCGCACCGATCCGGCATTCGTCTGGAGCGCGCCGAAACCCGCCAACAGCATCGACGAGCATGTCTTCGCCCGCCAGCGCGAACTGCAACTGCTGCCGGCGGCCGTGGTCTCAGACGAGGTATTCCTGCGCCGCGTCTGCCTCGACGTGACCGGCAGCCTGCCGGGACCAGAGGAGGCGCGCGCATTCCTCGACTCGAAGGACCCCGAGAAGCGCGCGAAGTTGATCGACAGCCTGCTGGAGCGTGACGAGTACGCTTCGTTCTGGGCGCTGAAGTGGGCCGATGTGATGCGCGGCAGTCCGACGACGCTCAGCACGCGCGGCATCCACAGTTTCCATCGCTACCTGGTGCGGGCCGTCGCCGAGGACCGTCCGCTCACCACCTTTGCCCGCGAGTTGGTGACCGGCCTGGGCAACACCCTGAACAAACCCGCCGCCAGCTTCTATCGCGTCTCGCGCACACCGGAAGAGACAGCCGAGACCTTCGCTCAGTTGTTCCTCGGCATGAGGCTGCAGTGTGCCAAATGCCACAACCATCCCTTTGAAAACATCACTCAGACTGACTATTACGGGCTGGCCGCCTTCTTCGCCCAGGTGCAGCACAAGGGCGCGAAGTTCATGCTCGACGATGAGGTCATCTACCTGGCTCCCGGACGCGAGGTCCAGAATCCGCAAACGCGCAAGACGCAGGAACCGCTCGCCTTCGGCACGTCGCCCGGCAAGCTCACCCCTGACGACGACCGCCGCCAGAAACTGGCCGACTGGCTCATCCGGGCCGACAATCCTTACTTCGCTCCCTCCATTGTCAATCGCGTCTGGTATCACCTGTTGGGCCAGGGCATCGTCGAGCCGGTAGACGACTTCCGGGCCACGAACCCGCCGTCCAACCCCGAACTGCTCCGCGCTCTGTCAACCGATTTCGTGAAGCAGGGCTATCGACTCCGGCCGCTGCTCCGAACGATCCTCAACTCGAAGACGTATCAACTGGCCAGCAGCGGACCGAAACAGTCGGCGGACGCCGCCCGCGAGGGCCGCTATTTCACGCGCGCCCGGGTCAAGATGCTGTCGGCCGAGCAGGTGCTGGATGCGGTGTCGCAGGCGACCGGAGTACCGGAATCCTTCAAGGGCTATCCGCTCGGGACTCGCGCCGTCGAACTGGTCGAGGGAGGCATCAATCACCCGTTCCTGCAGGCGTTTGCCAAACCGGTGCGCGACGTGTCCTGCGAGTGCGCTCGCGAGGAGGACCCCTCGCTGCCGCAGATGCTGCACCTGCTCAATAACGCGGGGCTGCTGGCCAAGTTGAAATCGCCCACGAGCCGGCTGGCCGGCTGGGTGGCCGAGAAGGGCGACGTCAAACGCATCGTCGAGAACATCTACCTGGCGACGCTGAGCCGCCGGCCCACTGCGGGCGACCTCGAGATTGCCCTGCGCCACATCACCGCTGCCAGGGGCGACACGATGCAGGCGCTGCAGGACTTGCAATTCGCGCTGCTGAACTCCAGCGAGTTCCTGTTACGCCATTAATCGACGACCCCTGGCGAATCGGCCGAACTGAGAGTCTGTCCCAGGAGTGTGTCGGCAAGTTGGGTAACTTGCCGCCACACTTCTGGGACAGACTCTGAGGAGTTTAGTTGCGCCCCTCGCCTGGCAAGCCGGCGAGCAGTTGCTTGAAATCCGATCGCTCGCGCAGTGGTTCCATGTCTTTATCCTGCCGCAACAGTTTGAGCATCCCCGGGTCCTTGAAGAATCCGCTTGCCTGAGCCTTCACCAGAAGCGCGACGGCTCGCTGAGCATAGCTCTCTGCGAGTTGCCGATCCTTTTCCATGACGTGGGCGGTGCAGATGGAATAAACGCAGGCGGCATTGAAATCTATCTCGGGATGCGCATTGGGACCCTTGACGAGGACGTCCGTGGCGGCAACGGCCCTGACGTGTTCGCCTTTGCGGGCCAGCTTGAGGGCGGGGGCGCTTTCCTGGCGGAGTTGGTAGAGCGCCCCCTTGCGCGCGAAGTACAATGCCGGCCCGCGCTTGCCGTTATCGAGCGATGTGGCGCGGTCGATAGCGGCGAGAGCCTCGGCGTAGCGGCCGAGTTGCCCCAGACAGGAGCCAATCCCGCCATGCGAATCGGCGAGTTGCTGTTTGACTCCACCCTCGGTCGGATCGTGCCGATAGAGCGGCTCCAGAATCGCCACTCCCTTTGTGAACCAATCGAGAGCTGTCTCGGCCTTGCGGTACTTCAACTCCGCCGCGCCCAGGTTGCAGTAGCTCATGCCCAGGCTTACTGTGAAGGTCGATAGCTTTGGAAACTCGGCGGCCAGCTTCTCGAAGATCCTGAGCGATTCCCGGCGCAACTCGGTCGCCTTCGTTCCCTCGCCGGTCGCATC
>JBBSDR010000225.1:0-7977 GCA_038240465.1 Gemmatales bacterium | reverse complement strand
TTCCTCCGGTGTGGGTCCTCGGTTTCCCGGGCGAGAAACGAGCAACACACCGAATAGGGTGGCGAGGCGTTTGAACTCCAAGTAGTCGGGATGGTCACAATACCCGTACGAGATTTCGACGCCTTCTTGAATTCGCTCCCGGAGTACCTGATAGGCCTGGCGAAGGCAGAATCCGAGTCTGTTGTTATAAGATCAATTACTCAAATGACTTACGGCTTCTCACCCCAACAACGGCCCCTGACCCCTTTTCCTCCCACCCCGCCATCGACAACCTCCGTCGGACTGAGTTTTTCGCAATGGATTCAGGCTAACAGAGAGCGAAGCGGCCCGCAAACAGTTAGTGCAGGCGAGGCTCGCTGTGGAGTGGCTTTGTGGAAGCCAATTGTCTGGATGCGGGGCCGCGTCCGACACCTTCACTGTGCTTTCCCCGCTGGCCGAGGCGATCTGCCGGCCAGCCACAGCAATGCCGCCTTTGCATCCCGTGTCCCTCGTGCCGCGGGCGCCCCCTTGGCCAGCCGCTCCAGGATCTGTTGGGCCTCGGGAGTCCCGAGCTGTTCCAACACCTGAATCGACCGCAAGCGGCGCAGGCCCTCCGGTGAACGCGCGAGTCGCGAGCTGAGAAGGATTCCCTCGATCCGACGACGTACTTCAAGCGTCGGCTTACCTTCAAGCTTCTCACGCAGCAGAAGCTCGGCCTGATCCACGATTTGTTCCAGCTCCTTCGCAGCCGCTTCGCGTACTGCGAACTTGGAGTGGTCGAGACCGGTCAAGAGCCGGCCGATGTGCTGTGGATCAATCCGTTCGACAGGCTTGAGCCGTTCTCTCAGCAAGGGGAGCGCTTCGCGCGGCGTCGCAACGAGGTCCCAGACGGCGACATGCGCCTCGGCTGGGTCCTGCCCGGCAAGGTTCGTCCACAATCGTTGGAGGTCGCCTGGGGTCAAGGTTTTGGGTGCCATCCTCGCTCGACGGATTCCAGGTGTCAGGTCCCAGACGATCGCGGTGGAATCCCAGTAGCCCGCGACGAGCTTCGTGCCATCGGGAGAAAATGCAACAGCGCCGAGGGAAACTTGGACGTCCTGTCCCCGGTAGGCGAGAAGCTCCTTCCCCGTGGCAATGTCCCAAAGCTGGACCAGGCCCTCACCGGCGGTTGCCAAAGTGCGGCCATCGGGCGAGAAGGCTGCGGCCTGTACTGCGTTCTTGATCCCCTGGATTCGCCGGATTGTTCTGCCCGTGGCCAACTCCCACAGGTGAATGGTGCAGTCCGCCAACTCATCGTACCTGCCGCCGGGAAGGGGCGTGCCGGTCACCGCCGCAACGGCCCTGCCGTCGGGCGAAAATGCGACTACTTCAAGCAGCCTTTCACGCGGTTGAAGAGGGGCGGATTCCAGACTGAGCAGCACTTGCCCGCTGGCGACTTCTCGAAGGGGGAGGCCCTTGCCCTCCGGAATGGCCGTGATTTCACCGTCCGTCGAAAATGCAATGATATTCGGGAACTGTGGATCCTGGCTTTGCCACTTGAGAGACGGTTTGCCGGTCGCCACATCCCAAAGGATTACCAGTGGCTTCATCGTGCCATCGCTGGGATAACTGATCGAGGCGAGGGTCTTGCCGTCAGTCGATAGGGCCATTCCCAGCAGAGCGTACCCGCCGTTTTCGCGGTTTGAGAAGGTGCGCTTTGATTTGCCCGTTTGTACATCCCACAGGTATACCATCCCGTCGTTGCTGCCCGCGATGACTCCCTTGCCGTCCGGTGTGAAGAGGATTTTCTGGATGTAAGACTTGTGTCCCTCAAACGTCTTGAGCAGCGCTCCCGTGGAGGCATCCCACAGGCGGATGCTGAAGTCGTACCCCAGCCAGGCGCCGGTGGCCACCAGCTTGCCGTCCGGCGAAAAGGCAACGGTGCGTACCGTTCCTTCATGTCCTCCCGGCTGAAGCGGTTTGCCGGTCGCCACGTCCCATAGACGAACGACGGTTTCTGTGCTCGGCGTCGCCGAGGCCAGCGTCTTACCATCAGGGGAAAAGGCAAGTCGCATTCCGCAATATCCCGCTTTGTCGATGCGACGAAGTTCCCTGCCGGTGGACACGTCCCACAGGTAGATCGTCTCAAGCTCGCTTGAGGCCAGTGTCTTGCCGTCGGGGCTGAAGACCACGCCTTCCACGAACTGCTTGTGGCCGTGGATCTCTCGCAGTTTTTTCCCGGTGGCCACGTCCCACAGAATGAGTCTCGCGCGCAACACGTTCTCAACGGGCTGCCTTCCTCCCGAAGCCAAGGTAGCGCCGTCTGGAGAGAGCGCCAGGTAGTTAAACAACCCTGCGTCGAACCGCCGCACTTCCCGTCCAGTCTCAATTTCCCGGACACGGATGCCAAGGTTGCCGCCAGAAAGAAGCATCTTGCCATCGAGGGTAAACGAGAGAGAGTTAACTTCTCCGACGTCTCCGGTGAACTGTCGTTTTTCCTTACCCGTTTGCACGTCGCAAACTCGCACGCTGTTCCCTTTGCCAACGTAGGCCAGGCTCCTGTCGTCCGGGGCTATTGCGAGTCCCGATTTATAAACTCTCTCCGCTTCAATACTGCACAGTTGCTTTCTGGCTGGCACATCCCAGGCGATGATGGTGTCCTCTCCCGCCGTCACAAGAACTTTTCCCGTCCAAGAAAGCGCAAAGGTGTTGAACCGTTTGTCTTGCCGCAGCTCCGTCAGCGGCTTACCCGTCTTCACGTCCCAGAATTGAGCGACCTTTGCCGTCCTCGCGGACACCAACGTCTTGCCGTCCGGCAAAAAAGCCAGGCTGGCCGAGGACTGATCCGCCCGCCGCAGGCGCAAAGTCCCCAGGCGTGCAACCGCCCCAGCCGGCAGCGGGTCGCCGTGGCGATCGACCCGGGCCGGCTCCTGGCCGTCCGATGGGTGTTCTGCGCTCAGACTGGCACCCAGGACGCTCACGAGGGCGAGCAACGCCAAAAGCACCTTGGCTCTTATGGTGAACATCGTCTTCCTTACCGCTTTCGCGAGGGTTCCGCACTACCTGGGAATAAACTCAAGCGTTCAGCGAACGTCGTTCGCGGCGCCTACTCAAGATCGCCTTGCAATGCACAATCCGTTCGCGGCCGTCCAGTGCAGCCGGAGCGGAGAAGGGAAGAGCAAAGAAAAGGGGACAGATCCCGAACCAAATTCACGAACCAAATTCACGAACCAAATTCAGTTTTATCATATAATTTGGTTCGGAATCTGTCCCTTTTCTTTGCCTTTTCTTTGCTTTGTCCCCTTTGCTTTGCCTTTTCTTTGTCTCTAACTGCAAGGCTGTTTCGATTCACAATGAGGAGCCGGACGATGTAAAGGTGTAGACTGTTTGCTACCGTCCGTGGAGCTTACATGGAAGCTAAAGCGACCGAGAAAAGGTTCCTCGAACCTTTTCTCGGCCTTTGTTCGGATTCCTTTCTCAAGTTATCGACTCACCATCCTGCCACTGCCCGTGATAGAAACGTACACAGGTGGCTGGTCACTGTGCGGATTGATATTCTCTGCTCCTTTACTATTCCATGCACCAAATTGTGGACCAGCTTATTGCGATACACACGCACCATGTGGGCGTTGTCGAGGATCGCCCCAGAGAACTTGACCTGTGAGGCCACGCGGTTGATCAGGGGCTTCGCGTCTCTGGGTATCTTCTGGATCTTACTTTTGCGGAGGACGGTCTTCAATGCAACCTCAAACTCGGAGAACAGCCGAATGATGTAGGTTCCCTCGAGCCCCTCAGAAGCGCGGTTGATGTCCAACCTCTTCAGGTCTTCCTCCAGGTGGAGCGCGCCTTCGCCGAGAGATTTCAGGGCATGGTCGGTCGTGAAGCGCAGGGCGGTGTGCTCACGCTCGACGGCTTTCACGCTTCCTATTAAGTCGTACTTGTCACTCGGCATGCTTTTTCATCACCTCGAGAACCACGCCAAGTGTTTTTTTCGAGAGTGGCCGGGATTCCCCCTCCTTAATCCCAGCGATGGCCTTCTGCGTCAGAAAGACATAGTGAACATGCCAATGTCCCTCCCGGTAGTACAGGGTGGCGATATCGTCGTAGCCCGGCATCAGGTAGAGATCGGCGAGTCCCTCTGACGCCGGCGCGGACGCAGAGATTGGCTCCAGTAGAACCCGGACCGTGTCTTCCTGCATGACGAGTCCTGCAGTCGTATGATTGCCGAGCCTGGGATCTTCAATCTTCTTACTGATTCGCTTGGTGGACCAGCCGAACTCCTTTGCCCAGCCCTCGATGGATGTCACAAGGTCCAAGATTCGCTGAATCCAAACGGCTCGATCCGTGACGCGCTCTCGGGCGATGTCCTCCAACGTCGCCTTCGTCGATTCCTTCTGCGGAGCCTTTAGCCATGTGAATGCCAGTTCCTCCTTATCTCTTTTAACAGTAAGGATGTACTCAGGAACCGGGTTTGGCAGTGCTCCGGCAATCCGCACTTGTTGAAGGCCTTTCGGTACGAAGGTGAACCGGAGCACGCTTGGGGCGTTCGGCTCATCGTAAATGGATACCATGTAACGCGCTTGCGCGGTCTTCTGCTTGCTCATGTCATGCTACTCCGCAGGCCGGGAGCGTCCGGCTCGTCTCCCCAGTGACAATGTAACGCACTTGAGAATCCATCCCGAACAAGGCGTCCGGAACGATTGTTCCATCACCTCTACAACATCAGATGAAGGCTCCACTCCGCCAACCGTCCCCACCCTTTTCCGGAGTGCGTTCGGCGGAAGTCCAAAGGAAGTCCAAAGGGGTCAGGCCCCGAGCCTATTTTGCCCCCTCAGCCGCCAGGCCGGCCGGAACGAGGTAATCTCTCAAAAGCCCGTCATGCCGTCCCGTCCCCCTTGCCTCGGGCAAAGAAAAGGGGACAGACCCCGAACCAAATTCAGCTTTATTATATAATTTGGTTCGGGGTCTGTCCCCTTTTCTTTGCCAGTTGGGGAGCGGGCCGAGAAAAGGTTCCTGGAGCGTTCCTGAAACCTTATCCGCGCCAAGCAACCGCGGGGCGGGACTACGCTTCCGGGCCATCCTCGCCCTCGGATTCGGGAGTCGTCGGGGTCAATTCGATGGTTGGTCCGGTTGGAATGCCCGATGCCTTGAAGTGCCGGCGGATGGCGCCGTATTGCTCGAAAGTGAACGGGCCGTCATTCGCTCCGGCGGAGAAAGCCTGGCGAAGGGCGTCGAGGATCTCGGGCTTGAAATCCTTCCAGGTGAGCGAGGCCAGGGATCCCTCGACAAGGGTGATGACGGAGAGGAAGTTGTTGTCCTCGGGGCGAGCGGACAGTACGCCGTGACCGCGTGCCAGTTCCCGCTTGAAAAGTTGAAGTTCGGCCGCCAGCGAGACGTCACCCAGGCGCGGTGCAAGCCGCTCAACGCGAGCAAGCGACTGCCGAACCAGTTCGAGCCGAGAACGTACTTGCTGTTGGGTCCCCAGCGGGGTGTCCGTTGTCATGGTTCCTTTCCTAACAGTTGGAATTCGGCTCCTGGCACCTTATCCGCGCGAACGTACTTGATGCTGGGTCCCCAGCGTGGTGTCCGTTGTCATGGTTCCTTCCCTCGGTAAAGGGGGAAGCAAGGGGATACTTTTCTTCCTCGATCACCCTACCTCTCGATCTACCGTTTCATCATCATCGAACAGAGTTCGTTCCGTCGCCCTGGGCGGTTTGCGCGCCCAATCAGGGACAGGAAGCAGGTTCAGTTTTTCAGTTCGGCTTCCGATAACACAAAGGGGTCAGACCCCGAGCCACTTCCTTTTCCTCTTCGGGGTGCGACCCCTTTTCCTCTTCGCACCCCGAACTATTGGATCGGGGTGCGACCCCTTTTCCTCTCTCGCGAGTGTGTACGGAGTTTGACCCCCTTTCGGATCCTGACCCCCCTTTCGGATCCTACAGAGCATTCCTGACACCTCCCCCCTTTTTTCCCTGTTCTCTCTCGTTAGGCGTTCTTACTCCCATCACCACCAGCGACTGATCTGGTGATATGGTGGAATTCTTCGTCCCTTTTTGCCGGATTAAGGACATCTTGAATTTCAATGACGAACTTCTTCTTGGCATTCACCAGTTCCACCCGTCGAACATCATTCTCCTTCCCATCAACATAGTTGAGTTTCGTGACCGAATCGTAGGCAGAAACGAGGGTGTTGAGTACTTCTTGGCGATAACCGCGAAACGCCTTCTCCCTCTGCCCGGCGACCTCCTCGGTGTGCAGATTAGAGAAAAACCAGCGGCCTCTGTCGATCATAGAGGAGATGGTCACCCGGAGCTTATTTCGGCGCTCAAAAAACGACCCCGGCGGACATTTTGCTGGGTCCAGCTCAGCAAAGTGAATTGCCTCCGACAAAACTTCGGACAACTGATCCGACCACGCTCGAAGTGCCGCGAAGTACTGCTGTTTGAGGTTCGCGTACTGAATCTTTTGGTTCAACCGCTCTCGGCGGTAGTTGACCCAGGCGAAGAAAGCGACTGCAAGCAAAGACATCAACGCGATGATCGCAGACACAAGTGCGATGACATCTTTCACTTCCATGCCTCACCTCCTCGCAACCTAACGCCAAGCTCAGCAGCCAGCTCACGCGAGCTTGACGTTATAGCTCGGAAAACCGAGGGATCAAAAGAGTCAGGCCCCGATCCATCTTTCTGGACAATCCAATTTGGATCGGGGCCTGACCCTTTTGCCTCTTGACTTTTGCCTCTTCCGAAAGCGGTCAACTCGTCGGCAAACTCAATATCCATTGCCGGACGACTTCGATCTCTTCGGGGGTGAATCGCCCCGCCATCACGCCATCGTCGCCGATCTGGATGAAGAATCCGCTCTCGTCAGGTTTTCCAGGGACGACGAGTTTCTTCCCGGTCGCCGGGTCGAGGGTGGACGAGCCGGAGCGCAGGAAGGTGAGGATCTCGTCGAACTTGCTGTCCTTGAAGAGATCCTTGAGGGTGCCGCCGGGGACCGGAATCCCCCCATGACGGTTCTTGGCCTGAGGCTGCTTGGCCTGGAGCAGGGCGAGCATGTTGTCTTGCGGGGTCATGAGCATTCCTCCAGATGGGTTGGTGGCGCTCCCGTGGCGGGAGAGGGTTTCGGGATCAGTTTGTCGATAGCATCCCGTCGGGTCGTGTCTGCTTTGCAGATCCTCTTTCCCTCGGCCGCCGAGATGCTGCCATCGGCGATCACCGCTTCGAGCAGGCGAAGAGACGCGTCGAGGACGTCGCGGTGCGTCCGCCAGCGCTCCACTTCCCGGTCGGGCAGCGCGATGCTGTAGGGCAGCTCGAACGGCGGCCCGGCCCGATCCGCCAGCTTCTCGATCTTCGTGCGTGGCTGCTGCACCAGATTGCGGGCGAGCGGTCCCAGCCTCTTCATGTCCTCGAAGATCCAACCGATCAGCTCCTTGCCGTGGTCGGAGTGCAGGAAAAAGTGCTGGAGGTAGCCGAGGATCATCCGATAGCGGAAGTTCGTCAACTGCGCCAAGCGCCGTGACTTTGGGTTCGTGATGGCCGATGGTCCCGGAGCGTCTTGCGTGGTGGGATTGACTGGCACGGGAAGGGCCGGGGAACCGGGGCCGACGTCGTCGCTGGGCGAGTCGGGAAAGAACTTGCGATAGCTCCGCCAGATTCCGATGAACCGGTCGAAGTGCGACGTCGAAGCGGTCGACTGGTTGCCTTCCCCCTGCGCGGCGATATCGGTCAGCACTTTGCGGATGGCTGTTCGAGCCGAGGGCGCATCCTTCACCTGCTCGGGAGCAGGGTCGATGATGAGCGAGGGAAAGTTCCCTTTCTCGTCCCAATCCTTTTTGATCGCCAGATATGTGCCCACGTCGGTCTGAATGTTGGCGTCATCGACTCGGGGAGTAGGCTCGGAGGGCTGGTCCTTGGAATCCCGGAACAGCAGAAGCAAGGCGAGCGGCAGGTTCAAACATACCCGGTGGGACAGGCGTCTCGCCTGTCCGGACAGGCGAGACGCCTGTCCCACCGGGTA
>JBBSDR010000224.1:0-7979 GCA_038240465.1 Gemmatales bacterium | reverse complement strand
GTACATTCCAGTGAACATCGTCCTTAATTGAACGGTATTGGATTTAGCCCTGTCAAACAGCGCTCCGCCCGGACAAGCCGGGCGGCGGCGAAGGCACCGTCGCCTCTTTCTGGTTGCCAAACAGCGCTCCGCCCGGACAAGCCGGGCGGCGGCGAGACTGATTCACTTTCTTGCCGGGGGAATAACCGTTTTCGCAGCAAACACTTACAACACTCCCGTTCGTTGATACACGACAGGGAGTGGTTCAAAGTTCCCCGGTTCGAGGCGGCGCACTTCGGACCATACCCACGACAGAATCGGAACCTGGCCGCGAACACCTCCTGCTTGCTGATTTCTCTCCGAGGACAACATGCACCATCACTTCCTTTTCGTCCTGGCTCTGGTCCCGGGATTGCCCGTGTTCGCGGCGGACAACCGCTTCACACCAGGCCAGGTCGAACTCTATCCCACCCACGCCGCCATCGGCATCGAGGCGGCCTACACCGGCGACGAGAATGACAACGCCCAGGCGTCGTTCGAGTGGCGCAAGGCCGGCGACAAAACCTGGCACAACGGCGTCGATATGACGTTCGATCGCAAGCGCAGGCTCATCTGGGCCAGCATCTGGCCGCTCGAGCCGGACACGGCCATTGAGGTGCGGATCGCCTTTCACGATCCCGACGGCAAGCCGGCAACCTGGGAAGGCAAAACCACTACCCGCCCATTCAACGTCACTCCCGAAGCCGGCCGCATCTGCTACATCGCGCTCGCCGGCGACGACGCCAATCCCGGCAGCAAGGAGAAGCCGTTCAGGACTTTTGCCCATGCCGCCAAGCAACTGAATCCGGGCGACACGCTCTACGCCCGCTCCGGCGTTTATGCCGAGGGAGACCTCTTCGCGGGCTTGAAGGGGACCGTCGAAAAGCCGATCGTCATCATGGCCGCGCCGGGAGAAAAGCCGATCCTCGATAGCTCGCGTGTCATCGCCAAACGCAGCGGCGTCTGGAAGAGCGCCGGCGAGGGCGTCTTTGTCGCCAGGGCCGAACTGAACACCGACCCGTTCGGCTACGTCGCCCAGGACGGTCGGCGCATGTTTCCTTACCCATCGCTCGTCGATCTGAAAACCGATAAGGCCAGAGCTAGACGCGCCTGGTTTTACGACGCCAAAGCCAGGCAACTCTACGTTCGCACCGGTACCAGCGCCGAACCGGATGCCTGCACTTACAACCTGTCGCAGCACGCCTACGGGATTCACCTGACGAGGGGACAGCATGTCGTGATCCGCGGCTTCACGATGCGCCACTACGGCGCGGTTGCCGTGCGGCTTTCAGAGGGGGCGACGGGCTGCGTTCTTCAGGACAACACGATTCACAACTGCACCGGCGCCGTCTTCCTGAAAAGCGATACGACCCGCGACAACGCCATCTGGCGCAACGAGATTTACGAGGTCGGCGCCAGTGACTTCTCCTGGGACGCGCATTACTCCATCGAGTATCCCAACCAGGCGATTTACTGCGACAAGGCGGGCCGCGGCAATTCCTTCTGCCACAACACGATTCACGGCTACTTCGATCTCATCTCCGTGGAATCGTGGAAAAACCCCGATAAGCTCCAGTACAACCGCGATTGCGATATCCTGTTCAACGTTCTCCAGGGTGCCACCGATGATGCCATCGAGGTCGATGGCGGCGGCGTCAACATGCGCATCCACGGCAATCACATCCGCGGTTGTCGAACAGCGTTCTCCCTCGCCCCGGTGGAGCGCGGGCCGGTGTATGTGACGCGCAATGACGCCACGTTCTTCGGCCTGTTCGTGAAGTTCAACGTGGGCGGGACGGTGTCGCACGGCTGGACGTACATCTACCACAACTCCGGCTATTGCTTGATTCGCGGCGACGATGGCGGCACCGGCATCAGCTTCGCGCCGAACTTGCCCTGCACCCACAAGGTCATCAAGAACAACATCGTGATGGTCAACGAATGGTGTGTCCGCGCCTGGCGCAAGGACAATACGCTCGATTACAACTGCTACACCCACATTCCTGACCGCGCCCCGCGCCGCTTCCAGGCCGGCAACAAGACGTACAACACCATCGCCGATTTCGCCAGGGCCGCCGGTGAGGAGTCACACGGCCTGTACGCCGATCCGCTGTTCGTGTCGCAGGAAGGAGCGGGCAAATATGCGTCCCCCGCCTCGTCGGCGTCGGTGGCGGAAATCGCCGGGCTACTCGAGGCGAGAAAGGGCAATCTGCGTTTGCAACCCGGCAGCCCGTGCATTGATCGCGGCATCGTCATCCGCGGCATCAACGAGGACCATCGCGGCAAGGCGCCCGACATCGGCGCGTTCGAGAAGTGACCACCAAGGGAATCGACAGCAGAGAAGAGTTTGACCACGAATCACACGAATCAAACGAATGAAGACAGAAGACAAATTGGAGTAAGACAGGAAGCGCGAAAGTGACCAGACGATCGGCCCAACAGAGGGACTTGTTGCCTGTTCTCCTAACCCAATTTTCTTCTCTCTTCTGTCTTCATTCGTTTGATTCGTGTGATTCGTGGTCAAACGCTTTTGTCTTCGTCTATGACGTTTTCAGGATGAAGACCGCGGCCGTGGCGAGGACCGAGACCAGCACCAGGGTGCTGACGAGCAAACGCTTGCCGCTTCCCGGTTTTGGCTCGTCGTAGTCATCTTTCGACTTGACGGGGAGGGCCTTCGCCTTCTTCGCCTCGCTCTGGATCGAGTACGGGATTTTCTTGCCGCAGGTCTCACACCAGCCGTCCTTGATCTCACTGAGAGACACCTGCGCGTTGCAATGAAGACAGTTGAACTCGGTGGGGGTGGTCATGAGATGTTCCTTCCGGGGTGGGCGGGTTGAGGTAGGTGAGTGAGATCAGAGCAATCCGCGTGCCAATGGCAAATTGACGAAAATCGCGGAGAAAACGCAGTCGAAGAGTCTCTTTCGGCCCTCTCCCTGCCTCATGCGCGGGCAGAGGCTGTCCAGATGTGTGCAGCAGTTGTCCAACCGTCAGGATGACAGAGGCGATGAAGGGTGAGTTGTTCGTGGCTGCCCCTCGCAAAGTCCGATGGGTGAATCCTGAACAAATGATTACACAACGCATGTGCGGCAGGAAAAATGACAAAACTTCAACTTTTTTCAGATTTCCTCTTGCGTTCACCAAAAAACGCGGTATCTTTACTCATGTCCGCCGGGTGGTGGCTTCGATGACTGGGCGACGTCGAGGCGATCAACGGCGGATTTTTTGTTTCTCCACCTCTCCTTTTCCCAATCCTCCTCCTGCCAAACCCGCAACGTCAACACGATGAACAGTGTTGCGCAGAGCCATTGGGCCGCGCTGACCACCAGATAGACTCGGTGGAGCGGGTACAGCGCCTGCCGGTCGAGGATGGCCTGCAAAGCCGGGTCCATGTACGCCATGATCCGCGGATGAATCCAGAACAGGGCAGCCAGCGCCGCCGTCATCAGGCCCCACAATAACCAGCGAGCGAGTCGCTGGCGTGAGCCTGCCTCTCGCGCCAGCAGCACGTCGAGAGCAAGGACGGCAAGCGCCACAAGCCCGGCGAGGTTGAGATAGCGCGTCACGTTCATGGTGACGAACGATTGCTGCGTCGGCGGCTGGAGGACGGACATGGCCACCGGCACGACGACGGCCGCGTAGAAGACGAAGCCGCCCTGCCAGAATATCAGCACGCACAGGACAGCGAAACGGCGCAGAAGAGTCATCGTCTCAGGCGGGGCTGGTGACAGTGCCGCGCAGGAAGCCGCTGTCGGCCGGCGCGGCGTACTTGACGTTCAACTCCGGCGTCTCGACACGGGTGCCGCGACGGTAATGGCTCTCCATGGCCGCATCGAGCAGGCCGCTCGTCAGCAAGGTCCGCTCGATCGGATAGGGGGCCTTGCCCGTCTCGAGCAGTTTCTCGATGTTGTGCGTCAACGCGTCGAAGTAGCGTGCGCCGGGCTGGCCGGGCAACTGGAACAGACACGACGCCAGCTTCTTTTCGTCCTTGATCTTGCCGGCAAAACAGAAGTCCTGGATGTGGCCGTTGAGCAGCATGATGGTGCCGCGCGTGCCATCGGTGTATTCGATCAAGAAGGCGAGGGCCGGCGTGGACGGCATCTTGGCCACGGGCGTCGAACCGACGTTCTTGCGCAAATCACCCAGGGCGATGGTCTCGCTCTTCGACAGGGCGGCTTCCAGGAGTTCCCAACTCCACTTGCCCTCGTCCCCGGCCTTCCAGACGTCCTTGCCGGTCAGACAGGTGACTGCCTTGACGCCCGTCTCGCCGCCCTTGCGCCGTTCGAGCATCACTTGCAGGGTTTCGAGAGCGTGGAAGCCGTAGATCTCGATCGGCCCAAAAGCGGCGACGAGCGCGTCCTCGAAGGGCGTATCGATCTTCGGCTCCAGTTCGGGAGTTCGCCAGGTGACGGGCAGGCTCGACCCAGCCATCAGCGGAAAATTCAGTTCCTTCGCCCAGCCGGCCATTTCCTTCGCTCGCGGCCAGCTGTACGACAGGTGCTTGTCGTTGAAGACCGGCACGGTCTGGCCGGTCTTCTTGAACACCTCGACGATTTCCTTCATGAACTCGTAGCGCGGATAGAGGACCTGGCCCTTGTCGTTGCGCGGATAGTTGCCATGCTCGCCGATGAGGAGGATGCCCTCGACGACGAGTTTGTTGCCGCCCTGCGTAAGTGCATCGCTGACCGTGCGAGCCAGGTGGACCTTGAAATCCCGCGCTGCCTCGCGCGACATATCGTTGTCGGGCTTCTGATCGACGTGCAGCGTGTGAACGTAGTGCCTGGGGACGTGAAAAACGCCCTGGAGCGAGTAGCCGTGCATGAACCGGCCGGCAATGTGCTGGGAATGCGACATCGGCCGGAAGACGGTCGTGAGGACGGCGAGGGGCTTGCGGTCTTTCGTGTCGGGATGAGGAGGCCGAACAAACGGCATCGGCGGGTCCGCGGCATTGCCGGAACCGGCCAGGGCCAGGGCAGCGGTCGAGGCCAGGAACTTGCGGCGCGTGATGCGGAAGAAGCGTTCGGACATCGATGATGATCCTGACAACGGTCACGGGAAGGAAAGCAAGGCAGGCAGGCCACTCGTTCTATTCTAACCCCACCGGCAATAGTTCGCCCTGAAAAAAAGCAGCGGCGGCGAGGAACTGGCTCCTCACCGCCGCCTTGCAGAGTCTCGTCTTCATCGAATTACTGGGCCGGCTTCTTCTTCTTGCCGCCGGCGGTGACGTTGATCTCGGTCGCCTTCTCTTCCTTGTCCGCACCCGTGGTGATGACAGTGGCGCGGGGGCCGCCCTTCTCGCCGACCTTGCTGAAGATCTCATTCTTGAGGCCGTCCGTCAGCGTTTCCTTGACCGGCTCGTCGCCCTTCTTGACGACCTTGACCGAATTGAACTTGCACGCTGCGTCGATCGTGAAGGTCTTCTCTTCGCCCGCTTCACCCTTCTTGGCGCCGACGACGATGGTGATCGTCTTCTTTTCGGCGTCGATCTTGGTAATCTTGCCCTTGTACTCGGCAGCGCACAGACCACCCGCGACGAAGCACAGGGTGGTCACGGCAGCGACGAAATTGCGGAACATGCGGATACCCTCTCAGAAGCTGTTGATGGATGCAACACTCCCTGTCCGTCTCGAGTTCGGTGAGTGCTGACAAGCTAGTGCGAACCAGGTGGGATCAGGGTAGGATGATCTTTCGTCCGATCGATTCATCCTCACACAGACAATTCAACACCACGCATTCGGCGCGGTATCGGTCCGCTGTCAATTTTTTCCCGCGACGCGCCGATAGAGCCGCGCCGGGCCGACTGCATCTCCTACCGGCTGCCAGGTTCCGGATGCCTTTTCCACCAGAGGCAAAAGCTCGCTGTGATACGCTCCCCGATCGACGAGCAGGAAATCGACGTGATAGGTGTTCTGGAGCAACTCGTTCCACTTGGCGCCCCCAGAAGTGATCCGCGTGTAATCGCCCCAGACTTCGCGCGGATAAATCTCGATTCGGCCGTCCATGAAGACGGAGAAGTCCGGCCCGAGACTCCACGTCAAATACTCCGCCCACTCGAAACGGGTGAAGATTCGCCCGCCGCCCGCCTCGCTCCGCAGCCGATCGGCAACCTGTTCCAGATCATCTTCGAGGCGATGCGTGGGGCGAACGAAGCCATACGGACTCCAACTCTCGAACCAGGGCAAACTGAGCAGGGCGGCAACCAGCAGACCCGCGCAGCTAAGGCCGGCTCCGAGACTGGGAGGAGTGGACCTCTCTGCTGCTTGCGTTCCGCGGAAAGAGGCGACTCGATCTGCCGCGAGGAAGGCGAGGATCGGGGCGATGACGATCATCCACCAGGCGATCATGCGAACGGAGCCGCATGCCAACGGCAGGAAGATGGCCAGCAGTACGAACTGTCGCGTCGTCAATCGCCTCCCCGGCAGCGACACCAGCACGACCAGGGCCATCAGCGAGGCAACCCAAACCTTGGCGGTGAGCGTCCTCAGGCCGGGCGGCAGCCATTCGTCGATCTTGCGCTCCGCCGCGGTCCCCGAGGTCTGAGCGACATACTCCCAGACATGCCAGCCGTAGGGATTGACGAGCGTCGCCAGAATCGACCCGATCAGGCAGCCTCCAAGCAGCCACACCCGTTGATCGCGCAGCACGCCCCAGCCCTTGTCGCGCATGCCGTCGAGGCCCGCCGCCAGTCCGTAACAGCCAACGAGAACGATGCCGATCGGAAACGCGCCGTGCAGGTTGACCCAGAGCGCGAGATGCAGCGGCGCCAGCAGCAGGAGCCAGCGCCGCTTCTCCGCTCCTTCCAGGCAGGCAGAGAGCGAGACGAATAGAAGCAGGGAAAACGTCTGCGGTCTGATGAGGAAGAGTTGCCAGAGTCCGAGAAAGACGACCACGCCGGCGCCGCCCGCCGCCAACATCGAACCGCTGGCGCGCCGGCACAGACCGACGACACCACCCACGACGCCGGCCAGGACGAGCGCGTTGATCGTCTGAAGCAGCGGCAATCCGCCGAGTTGCCAGATGCCGTAGAACGCGAGTTGACTGAGCCAGTTGACGTCCTGGAACGGTTCGCCCTTGACGGTATAACTGAAGCGATCCTCGTCGAGGAGTTGCCGCTCGGTGACCATGACTCGGGCGCGCGCGAGGTGATGCCAGAGATCGGTCTGGTAGTTCCGATCGATGCAGCAGGCGATAAAGACGAGAACCGGAGCGAAGAGAACGCGAACCCAGTTGTCGGTTGGCAAAAGAGCGAGAAGAGTGTTCGGCTTGTCGTTTCGTGCTTCCACTCTGTCACTCTTGCTCATGGAAAGACAAAAGACAATTGCAAATTGCAAATTGCAAAGAAGAGCCTCTCGAAACCGCGATGCGATCTCTGGCTTCTCTCTTCAATTTGCAATTTGCAATTTGCAATTTGCAATTTGCAATTTGCAATTGTCTTTTGTCTTTTGTCTTTAGTTCTTTCGATGCCGTTTCTCCGTCTTGTAGCGGAGATAAGCCTGGAGGAAGTCGTCGATGTCGCCATCAAGGACAGCCTGGACTTGCGGCGTCTCGATTGCCGTGCGCTGGTCCTTGACCATTGTGTACGGCTGCAGGACGTAGTTGCGGATCTGGTAGCCCCAGGCGACTTCGCCCTTCTCGTCGTAGGCTTTCTCCACCTCGGCGGCGCGTTTTTGCTCCTCGATGCGATAGAGCTTGGCCTTGAGCATCTGCAGGGCCATCGCGCTGTTCTTGACCTGAGAGCGTTCGGAACGGCTCTCGGCCGCGATGCCGGTGGGGAGATGAATGAAGCGCACGCCCGATTCGGTCTTGTTCTGATGCTGGCCGCCCGGTCCGCCGGAACGGAAAGTCTGGCGTTCGAGTTCGTCCGGTTTGATGTCGATTTCGATGCTGCCATCGATCTCGGGCATCACATCGACGGCCGCGAAAGAAGTCTGCCGCCGCGCGTTGGAGTCGAACGGACTGATGCG
>JBBSDR010000223.1:0-8009 GCA_038240465.1 Gemmatales bacterium | reverse complement strand
CGCTGGCCTACAAGGTGACGCTGCTGCTGCGCAACCCGGCCCGTCTGCAACAACTCCGCGCCGGCGTGGCTCGTGTCGCCCGGCCGCGCGCCGCTTTCGACATCATCCAGCGCTCGGTCGAATTCATCAAGACGTCAACCGTTTGACGACCAGAGTCGCATAACTGCCGCGCGGCAACTCGAAGGTCAGCCGGACAGCGCCGCGTTCTTCCTCAACCGCCGACAGGTCGCGCGGCAGGCACAGGGCAACACGTTCGCCGCGCGAGAAGAACAGATCGCGCGAGCCGCGAACCTTCATCTGCTCCAGCGTCAGTCCCTCCTCGGCCAGCACTGCATGCACGAGTTCGCCGCGCGGATCATCTGGCTCCAGTTTCAGCCGGGCCGACGGCAGCGGCAGCGACAGGGCCGCCAGAGACGTTCGCTGGGCCTCGTCGAGTCCGCGCGGAAAGGGCAAGGCGCCGCGCCGTTGTTCGATCGACAGCAGGGCATCCGGAGCGAGCCGGCGCAGGCTCAGGGCGAGGATGCGGTTCCACAGTTCACTCTGGTAAGCCGACAGGTACATGCCGCGCAACTCGGGCCGGAGCCGTTCCATTGTGCCGCGAAAGTCTCCCGGACGATTGGTCAGATACTCGGTCAGGTTGCGGACGTGGCCTCGCTCCAGGTTGCGCATGCACGCCGGCCAGTCGCCCCAGTGGATCCGCAGCATCTGCTTCTCGCGCTTCTGCGCGGCACTGTCGAACTCATAGGGACCAGTCAGCGCCAGCCGCAGCGCGTCCTCGAACCGCCCCTGGACAAGCAGACGGCCGATGAACTCGCCATCCTCCGACACCGAACCGAAGCGCTGATCGTCGAAGTAATTCGGCACCCCGTCCCGGCGCACTTCCTCAACAGCCGTCAGGACCTGCTCGCCTTGAGCGGGGGTCAGCCGTCGGAGAACGATGGCGAAGCGATTGGCGCGGATATCCTGCGAGGTGAAGGGCGCTTCCATCTGGCCAAGATAGGCAACGGCGACATCCTGCTGGTTCAAGTTCCGCTGGGGGCCATGCAGGATGGAGAGATACTGGATCGTGGCCGCGTGGCGATCCTTCAAGCCGCCGAAGGACAGCCGCCGCGGCTCGATGCGCCAGCGCTGCCGCACCAGGGCCAGCGCATCCGGCGTCGTCCAGTTGCGCTTCTCGAGGCGATAGAGCGCGAAGTCGCCGCGAGCGCCGGGAACAACGTCGGTCAGTTCTTCGACCTGGAAATCATCGGGAGCTTGTTTGAGTTTCATCGCGCCAGAATGAGCGCAGGGAGAAGAGCGCAAAAAAAAGCGGGGTCGAGAGAGTGAAATTTAAAACCGTCGCCCATTCAGTTTCAAATCTCATCTATCTCTCGACCCCATCAGTGAGGAGTCATTGCTGACTCCATAATCAATAGTAGCAGGACTCGGCGGAGTAGCAAGAGGGAAGAAGAAAAAATTTTGAAAAAATTCACTTATTCGAGCTTGTGCCGTTTCCGGGCCGCTTCAGGAGGCAGGGCCGTGTGCTGTTCCGGCGAGGCGGGTTTGAGGAAGTCCCATTCATCGCGCGGCTTTTCCGCACGCGGCATGACCGGCTGCGGCGTCGGCTCTTTATCGGGGTACGGCAAGTTCGGCAGATCGGTTTCCGCGGGAATACTGCCGGCGAGGGCGAGCAGATCACGCGACAGCAGATCGACCGTCTCGGGGTGCATCGGCAGCGAGTGGGAATAGGCATCGACGAAATGAACGTCCTCGCCCTCCAGATTGTTCGGACAGCCGGCAAGGATCGTTTCCATGCGCGCGACACTGTACGGTCGTTCGGTACGTTTGGCCAGGCAGAACAGCAAATCGACGTTGATTCCCTGGGTGCCGACAGTCTGGGCAAGATCGGCGGCGGCGGCGACACCGTGTCCATAGCCGACCAGGACGAAGTGAGCTTTTGGGTCGTCCTGATTGATGCGCGCGATTTCCTTCTTGAAGTGCTTCTCATACCAGACCGGGGCGTACCAGGCCTGGGGGAAGCCGAGCGACTGCATCGTCTCCTTGAGCGCTTCCAGGCTGGCGCAGTCGATGGGATCGTGGCCTTGCAGGAAGAAGACGTACACATGCGATCGGCTGCAGGCGGCGACCGATTCGACAGCCTCGCACAGGTCCGGGGCCACCGGCGGGTTGGTGGTCAGATGACAGGTGCAGCCGGCAGCCAGCCCGATGAGTGGAATCAGCTTCCACATCCAGCGGCAGCCCGCTCGCGTCCCTCGTGCTGGCATGGTCCCTTCCTCCGGTCTCTTGCGCCGGTTCGCCACGAACCGCGAAATCATCATCGTCCGCAAGGTCCACTCGACTGAAATCTGAGCGCCGGAGAGTCAAGAAGGCAGTTTGCGGAAGAGAGAGAAGAGATGAGGGACGCGCGAAGACGGGAGAGACAGGATCGAGCGCAATTCCTCGTGGAAATCGGCGTTTCTCAATCGCGCGGGGTAGACTACAAGGACGCTTCGGAGGCTTCGGGAGGAACTGCACATGAGGACGCGATGGATCCAGGCCGGTGTGCTGCTCGTGCTGGCAATCGGTCGTCCCGCTTCAGCGCAACTGCCCCTGGCGGTCAACGGCGATTCGGCTGCCCTGGCGGCGCAACTGCGCGCCATGCTGCTCGAACATATGCCTCCGATCCTTTATGAGGACCATCGGAACTGGGACCAGCAGAAGCTGGTGACGCGCGGCATCGAGTGGAAGGGACACAATCCCATCCCCCAGAAGCAGAAAAGCCACAAGAACCACGGCGTCTGGCGGCGCGTGCAGTTCACGGCCATCAACCCGCAGCACAGTCTCCTCCTTGCTATCCGCGACATGCGCCAGGACGGTCCCGAGCGCAAGACCTTCACCACGGCCGTCGCTCTGGAAACGCGCGTCGAGGTCGAACAGCAGAACTGGCGCAATGGCGTGCGCCTCTACTCGGGCAGTTTCAAGGCTCGATTGCGCGTTCAGGCGACGCTGCTGTGCGAGGTGACGACCCGGCTGGAGAAGGGTGCCGGCTTCGTGCCGGACGTCGTCTTTCGCATGCGCGTGCTGGCGGCGAGCGTCGGCTACGACAACTTCGTGACCGAACACGTCGCGGGGGTCGGCGGCGAGCTGGCCGAGTGGCTCGGCGATGCCGGACACGGCCTGATGCACCACCTCAAACCATCGATCGAACGCCATCTGCTGGAAAAAGCGAATGCGGCCATTGTCCGGGCCGCCGATACGAAAGAAGTGCGCATCAGCCTTGCGAAGTGGTTCGCGAAATAGAATGAGGGCATGGCGGACGCACACCTGAAACTACCCGTTCAGCTCTCGATCCTGGCCGCTCTGGCGACGATGGGTCTCAAGGGAGCGGCGTGGCTCTCGACTGGCTCGGTCGGCTTGCTGAGCGATGCGGCCGAGTCGTTGGTCAACCTCGTCGCCGCCGTGCTTGCCTTCCTCGCCCTGATCTATGCCGCCCGTCCCGTCGATCTCGATCACACCTATGGCCATGAGAAGATCGAGTTCTTCTCCAGCGGCGTCGAGGGCGGCCTGATCTTCATCGCCGCCCTGACCATTTGCTGGTCGGCCATTCATCGCCTCCTCCACGGCGGCGACATTCAGCAGCTCGATATCGGTCTTGTCCTGGCGCTGGTGGCGGGGGCGATCAATTTCGCCGTCGCCCGGTTGCTGCTGCGGGCCGGACGGCGCTATCACTCAATCGTCCTCGAAGCGGACGGCCAGCATCTGATGACGGACGTCTGGACGTCGGCTGGTATCCTTGTCGGCCTCGGTCTGGTCAAGTTGACCGGCGCGGGCTGGATCGATCCGGTGGCCGCACTGCTGATGGCGGCAAGCATCATGTTCACCGGCTGGAAGCTGGTGAGCCGTTCCTTCAATGGCCTGATGGATCGCGCCCTTCCCGACGCGGAGGTTGCCCGGCTGCGCGAGGTGATCGGTGCGCAACTGGACCCCGGCATGACGTTTCACGCCCTGCGGACACGCCGGGCCGGCTCGCGCAAGTTCGCCGACTTTCATCTGCTGGTGCCGGGCGAAATGAGCGTCGCCCGCGCTCACGACCTGGCCGATCGCATTGAGGAAGCCCTGGCCGCGGCCCTGGACAACCTCGAAGTGCAGATCCATATCGAGCCGATCGAGGCGAGTTCCGCCTGGCAGGATAGCGCGTTGCTGAAAGTCGAGAGCGCTCCGCCGAGGGCGGAATAGTTTCTTGCCGCAGGCGGCTTGGCGGGAAGTCCGCCAAGCCGCATGCGGCAAGAAGCGGAGTTGAATCACTGCTTCGGGGCGGCGCTGTCGAGCTTCTTGATGCGCAACTTGCGGAACTCCACCGGATCGGAGTGGCCGCAGAAGCCGAAGTGGCCGGCCTTCAGGTCCTTGCCCGGATGCGGCGTCTTGCCCATGAACTCCTTGACGTTGGCCAGGTCGGTGTCGAGGATCACACTGCCGTTCAGCTCCACCTTGATCTTCGATCCCTTGATGGTGACTTCCTGGAAGTTCCATTCTCCCGTCGGCCGCTGATAGCCGCGCTGGGCCGCCACCATGCCATAGGCCGAGCCGTGATACTGGCGCGGATCGAGCTTCGCATAACTCGGATGCTCGCTGTCCAGCACCTGCAATTCGCACATGCCCGTGTAGGCCGCGTCGCCCTGGCCGGGATAGCGGATCGCCAGGCCATTGTTGCCGCCAGGAGGCAGCTTGATCTCACAGCGGGCCACGAAGTCGCCGTACTCCGCCTTCGTGTACAGGACGCCGCCCTTGCCTTTACGGCAGCGGATCGCTCCTTCATGCACCTCGTAGTTATCGACCGCCCCGGCCCAGCCGTCGAGCGTCTTGCCGTCGAAGATCGACACGAAGCCATCGTCGTTCTTCTTGCCCAGCAGCGCATTCGCCTCGTCGGCCGGAATGTCGCGGACGAAGACGTCGCGCCAGCGGATTTCGCCGCCGTGCGTCTGCAACTGGATTGGCCCCTTGGTAAACAATGCCTTCTTGCGGTCGAAGAAGTTTTCGAGGATGGCATGATCGACGACGAGCTTTTCGTTCAGATAAACAGTCGTGCGGGCGCCGACCTGGAGGATGCGGAAGTGGTTCCACTGGCCGAAAGGTTTGTCGGCCAGGACGAGCGGATCCTTGCCGGGGCTGCCGGGACTGTTGTTCCACAGTCCGCCGCTGCCCTTGTCGGCGCCGATGTTCCACTTGCCGCCTTCCTTGGTGAAGTCCCAGATTTGCACCTGCGGGACGGCACGCAGATAGATGCCGCTGTCGGCCTTGGGGACCGTCTTGTAATCGACCAGCAGTTCGATGTCGCCGTAGTCCTTGTCGGTCGTGGCGTAGAGTCCGTGCCCATCATTGACCAGTTCGCCGTTCTCGACAGTCCAGTGCTTGAGGACGTCTTCCCGGCTCTTCCTCTTGTAGGCGGCCAGTTCGTCCGGCTTCATGGCCCAGAGTTTGCGCGGGTCCTGGGTGTCCCAGCCGAACCAGCCATCGACCGTCTTGCCGTCGAACAGGGCGGTGAAGCCCTTCGGCGGGACATTGTGTGTCTGAGTTGCAGCGGGGGAGCCGAACAGGAGGAGTGTGAGGAGGCAGGATGTCAAGCGCATGGAGAGAGACCTCGATTCGGAATGGGATGCGGAGGGCTACCGCTGACAGAGTAGCCGCCGGGGGAGGCAGATGCCAGAGGCTGCCGAACGACTCTTGAAGCGGAGCGCAAGGTTTGCTAGTTTTCTGCTAGCTCTGGCGAAGGGGGGACTGTAGCTCAATCGGTAGAGCAAGGAACTCATAATTCCGGGGTTCTGGGTTCGAGTCCCAGCGGTCCCAGTTCAAATACCTCATGGTCAACCCCCCAGCGGGAAAGCGAGGTTATTCCGCGATGACAACAGCAACCACACCCCAATGCTGGATCGCGTGGCGACCTCACCCGGATGGCGGCGAAGCCTGTATACGCGACACCAACATTCACGTCTGGGGACTCGTCGCCTGGCGGCGCCAGGGACTGACCGATTCCGAGATTCTTCAGACCGTCCAGGGATTGACCCAGGCCGACCTCAATACGGCGTGGGATTACTACTCGGCGCATCCCGAGGAGATTGACCGATTCATCCGCCTGAACGAGGAGGATTGAACCGGGATGGCCTTACTCTACGCGGACGAAAACTTCAGTTATCGCGTCGTTGAGCGGCTGCGGCAGCTCGGCCACGACGTTGTGACGGTTCGCGAGAGAGGGCGCACAGGCGGGGACGACGCGCAGGTGTTGGCCGATGCGAGTTCAGAAGGCCGAGCCGTACTAACTTTCGACAAGCGGGACTTCTGGCGTCTGCACCAGGCCAACCCGCTCCACGCCGGCATCATTCGGTGCGACATGCGCGAATATCCAGATGTCCTTGCGGCGAATATCCACCAGGCAATCGGTGGTTTGTCCTCTCTTGCGGGGCAATTCCTCCGCATCAACCGCACTCCTTGAACTTCGGAGGTTGCATCATGTCCAGCATTCTCGTCACGGGCGCCAATCGTGGCCTCGGGCTGGAGTTTGTCCGCCAGTATGCCGCCGACGGCTGGCGCGTGTTCGCCTGCTGCCGCAATCCCGATAAAGCGACCGCTCTTCGCGCCCTCGCCTCCGATCGTGTCAGCCTGCATCCGCTCGACGTCCAGGACCATCGCCAGATCGAAGCACTCGCCAAGACGCTGAAAAACGAGCCGATCGACATCCTGCTCAACAACGCCGGCATCTACGGTCCAGAGAAAGTGTTACTCGGCCAGATCGACTACGATACCTGGGCCGAAGTGTTGCGCGTCAACACCCTCGCCCCTCTCAAAATGGCCGAGTGCTTCCTTGAAAACGTCGCCCGCTCCGAACGCAAGATCATCGCGGCCATCAGTTCGACCATGGGCAGCATCGCCAGCAATGAGGAAGGCCGGCACTATCTCTATCGCAGCAGCAAGGCCGCCCTCAACATGGCCTACAAGAGCCTGTCGATCGATGTGAAGCCGCGCGGCATCATCGCCGTTGTCCTCTGTCCCGGCTGGGTGCAGACCGACATGGGCGGACCGACCGCGACCCTGAAACCCGAACAGAGCATCTCGGGGTTGAAGCGTGTCCTCGGCGGGCTGCGTCCGGAGGACTCGGGCAAGTTCTTCTACTACAACGGCGACGAAATTCCCTGGTGATCGTCCCTCCGCAGAGGCATCCGCAACGCCTTGTTCTCAGGCGATGATCTCGCTGATCGGCTTGCCGTGGTCGATCTCCAGACGCTTGTGGCCGGGAACCTCCAGCCTGCGCGAATCGAGTCCGAGTTGCTGCAACACCGTCGCATGAATGTCGGTGACGTAGTGCCGATTCTCGACCGCGTGGAAGCCGATCTCGTCGGTCGCCCCATGCGCGATGCCGCCCTTGATGCCGCCGCCCGCCATCCAGACAGTGAAGCCATACGGATGATGATCGCGGCCGTCCGAGTTCTCCGCGCCGGGCGTCCGGCCGAACTCCGTCGCCCAGACTACAATCGTCTCGTCGAGCATGCCGCGCTGCTTCAGGTCGCGCAGCAGGCCGGCGATGGGCTTATCCACCGAGGCGGCGTTGCTCTTGTGATTCTGAATGAGCTTGCTGTGTGCGTCCCAGCCGCCGCCGCCACCGCCGCCATGATAGATCTGCACGAACCGCACGCCGCGCTCGACCAGCCGCCGCGCCGTCAGACACTGGCCGCCAAACGTCGCTGACGTTCCATTGTCCATACCGTAGAGCCGGCGCGTCGCTTCTGTCTCCCCCTGTATTTGCACCACTTCAGGGACCGCCAACTGCATCCGGGCGGCCAGTTCATACGACTTGACCCGCGCTCGCAGCGAGGCATCTTCGGGATACTGCACGCCCGCCAGGCCGTTCAGGTCGCGCAGCAGGTCGAGTTGTCCCGCGCGCTCCTCGCGCGTCACTGTGGCGCCGGGAGTGCCGAAGGGCAGAGGCCGTGCGGCGTCGATGCTGATCGGTACGCCGGCATGTTCGGGGCCGAGATAAT
>JBBSDR010000222.1:0-8018 GCA_038240465.1 Gemmatales bacterium | reverse complement strand
GCGCTTGCCGTCGGGGAAGAACGTCACGGCGAGAATGCCACGCCTGTGGCTTTCGTACTTGCGCAGTTCCTCGCCGGTCTCCGCGTCCCAGAGACGGACCATACCATCGTCGTAACCGCCGGAGACGATGCGCTTCCCGTCCGGCGAAATCGCGGCACAGTAGACCTTCACGTCGATGCGCTTCAATTCCTTGCCCGTCTCCACCTCCCAGAGGCGCAAGGAGGCGTCGTGGCCGCCACAGGACAGCAAACGCTTGCCGTCCGGCGAGAAGCAGACGTTTGAAATGCCGGGGTGGTCGGCAATCCTGCGCACCTCCTTGCCGGTTTCGAGACTCCACAGGTGAATCGGGCCATAATAGCTGCACGTCACCGCCAGCTTGGCCTTGCCACTGTAGGCGACTTTGTTCAGCGCGAGCGTGGGAACGGCAAATACCCCGACGTTCTTGCCGGTGCTCAAATCCCACAGCTGCATCTTCTGATCGAGGCGCAGCCCCTTGGCGTCGAGACCCTCATAACTCACGGAAAGCGCCTGCCCCTCCGGCCCGAATGCGACGGAGACCACCTCGGAAGCGTGGCCCATTATCTGGAGTTCCTTACCGGTCGTCGCGTCCCACACACGCATGGTTTTGTCGCCACTGCCCGACAGCACGCACTTTCCATCCGGCGAGAACGCCGCGCTGAGGATGCGCCCCGTGTGTCCCTCGAAGACGCGCAGTTGCTTGCCGGTGTCGGCGTCCCACAGCCGCAACCGCGACGCGTGCTCAAACATCTCATGGTCGCCGCTTGTCAGCACGCGCTTGCCATCGGCCGACACGCAGACGCACCGCACGGCAACAGTATCATGGCCGGGCAAGCACAGCAGTTGGACGCAGAGCTTGTTCTCGATGACGGCGAGGATGTCCGCGGCACGGCGGCGCACATCCAGGTCGTTGCTCGTCGCCGCCTTGTCCAGCGCGTCGAGGGCGGGTTCGCCGATGTCCTTCAGCCGCTTCGTCGCCCCCTCACGCTGGCGGAACCTGTCGCTGCCGAGCTGCTTGACGAGGCGGTCGATGTCCTTGTCATCGGGCTCGACGGCGACGACCGGGAGTACGAAAGTCGCTGCGAGGACGAACAGCGCCACGGCGATGGCATGGGAGAATAACGTGCGGTCGAACATGGCGTTCCCTTTCGCTGAAAAAATCGGGCATGCGGGCGGGGGCGGTCCATGACATTCCGAGTGCCAGGTCTATTTCGGCAACTCGAACACCTTCGCATCCGCTTTGGCATCGATGGTGAATTCACTGTAGGTCTCGGTGAGGTCCGTCTAGTCACTCTTGCCCCCCGTGATGGCCAACTGGACCGGTAGCTTGGTCTCCGCGTCGAGCCACATCTTCATCGACAGCGGGTCCTTGGCACCCTTCACCGTGACCGTGTACTGGATCACTTGCGTGTTGCGCTCGCCGATCTTTTCCTTGCCCGCGAGCTTGAAATCGGCCAGTTTGAAAAGGTCTGGCCCTCGGTCGCCGCGCTGATCCATTTCAAGGGAGCTTAAGAAAAAGCCCTCGCGGGGCAGCGCTCCCCGAAAATACGCTCCGCTGCCCTTGGGCGGCTTCTCGGGCTTGTCATCCTTGGGCGGAGCGGGGTCCACGATGGACTTCACCTTGGTACCGTCACTAACCGAGGTGAACTTGACCCCCTGGCCGAAGAGCTTTCCTTCGGCTTCCGCCCGAAACTTGTCGCCTTCGCCCAGGATCAGGGTGCCCTTGACGTTTCCCTTCTTGCCGAGCGCATCGGTCATGCTGAGATCGAAACGGAGCCGGATGTTCTTGGCTGTGCGGATCTGTTGCTCCATTCCGCGGAAGAGCTTCTCCGCCTGGTTTTCTTGAGCGGGAGCAGGCAGCGCTGCCAGGGCCAGCAGCGCCAACGTCAGCAAGTAATGCATCGAAACCCTCCTTCGTTTGAGTAACTCGAACAACCTGGCCTCGATCGTCGGATCGAGTGTCATCTCGCCGAACGCCGGGATCAGGTGCCGGGCCGGCGGAAAGGACGTTGAACTGGGCAAAACCAGGATGCCGCCTCGATCGACTGCATCCGTTCGTTAGCCACAATATGTTGCAGTGGCCCTTGCAGTCTCACTCCTGCTTGTCTTGACCGTAAAGGCGGTATCGCTCGTTAAGCCAGGACACCGAGCAGCGCCAAGACAAAATACACGCAGTAACACAGGCCTAAGCCGCTAATCGAAAGCACAACCCACGGAACTTTGTTACCGCCCTTTAGCCAGCAACCCAGAGCCAGGAGAAACGCCAGCAAATTGGCCAGAATTGCGAGGACGGCGGTGACCTGAGAAAGAACATCCAGGCCCTGCAACGTCCGCACATTTTCCGCGCCACCGCGGTCGGCCAGACCCATTCCATACATGGCGTTGAGAATTCCCAAGCCAAAGAGGGCCAGCGCGGCTCCCAAAGCAAGCCGGGCCCAAAATTGCAAATGACTTACCATCAATAGTTCTCCGCTTCCAAACGTGGCTAACAGATATTAGACAGTAACACTTCTGCCTATCATTTCTGGGTGGTGTCCCGGTATCATTGAACACACTTCACATACTTGAACTCCTGATACGGGCGACAGGGAATGTCCCCCGCAGTGAGATGTTTCCCGGGGACCGGCACAGTAGACAACTTGAAACGGTCACTTGCGGTTGAGGCCCGCGCACATCCGCCCCCTGGGCAGACTGATCCAGCAGGGTTGTCCTGGTGACCAGGACCTCTGCCACGCCACCGTAAGCGAAAAAAGCCGACATGGTGGAACACCCTGAGGGATTCCGCCACGTCGGCTTACTTGTTGACGAGTCCCCCGGCGCGGCCGGGTTACCCTTCATCCAGTCATCCAACACCTTCACATGTTACTGTATGGTTCGTGACGGGGAAAGCAAATGGATTGTCGTCCCGCGCCGGGTATCCTGGCGTTAGGGGGGTCAGAAAGCCGGCCATGCCGTACGCGGAAAAAGGGTCGGACCCCGAACGCCCCGTCGCGCTAGAACAGATGGACCTCGTCGCCGCTGCATCCCGCGTTGATGATGCGGTTTTCGGAAAAGAGATCCGTTGGCCTCTCCCACAGCAGAACTCGGCCAGTGCGTTCTCGTACTCCTCACCCTCGACGCCATGAACCCTACCATGCCCGTGGTGCTTCATTCGGGTTCCGGCGCCAGGGATAGCCGCCCCAGTTTTACCAGGCCTTTCCGAATAGAAACAATCGCTGGCCGATTCATACCCAAAGCCCGGATGGTCGCGCGGCCTGTCGGCGTCCGGCCCGCCACGCGGCAGCCGCGCGTCCACCGAAAGTTATCCGGCCAGCGTTCTCGGTATCGCCTCCAGCGTTGCGGTCTGTTCGCGCGGCTTGTCGATGGGTAAAGTAGCCACGATCAATCGTCACGCCGCTCGCGGCGAACTCGTGGAACGAACGCCATGCGATCCCTCGCACTCTGTGCCTGCTTCCTCCTCGCCAACGTCGTGCTGGCCGCCGATCCATCCAGGGGCAGCGACTGGCCCGCTTTCCTCGGCCCCCAGGGCAATAGCACCTCCACGGAAAAGGGCATCCTGTCACCCTGGCCCAAAGACGGACTGCGCCTCGTCTGGTCGCACAAGACCGGCGAGGGCTACGCCATTCCCTGCATCCACAAGGGCAAGCTCTTCTTCTTCGATCGCCACGACGACAAGGCCCGTCTCACCTGCATGGAGCCACGCACAGGCAAGTCCCTGTGGAAATTCGAGTACGAAACCAAGTTCGAGGACAAGTTCCATTACAGCGGCGGCCCGCGCTGCTGCCCCATCGCCGACGACGAGCGCGTCTATATCTGCGGCGCCGAGGGCATGCTCCACTGTCTCAAGTTCGCCGATGGCACCCTCGTCTGGAAGATCGACACGGCCAGGGAGTACGGTGTCCTGCAGAACTTCTTCGGCGTCGGCGCCGCGCCGGTCCTCGAAGGCGATCTGATTATTGCCCAGGTCGGCGGCAGTCCCAAGGGTTCCGAGGAAGTTGACTTCGACAAGCTCAAGGGCAACGGCACCGGCGTCATCGCCTGGGACAAGAAGACCGGCAAGGAGAAATGGCGGCTGTCGAACGAACTGGCCAGCTACTCCAGCCCGACGCTGGCGACGATCGGCGGCCGGCGCTGGTGCTTCGTGCTGAACCGCTCCGGCCTGCTCGCCTTCGATCCGGCCAACGGCAAGAAGGACTTCTTCTTCCCCTGGCGAGCCAAGTCCTTCGAGAGCGTCAACGCCAGCAATCCGGTCGTCATCGGCGACAAGGTGTTCATCACGGAAACTTATGGCCCCGGCAGCGCGCTCCTGCAGGTCAAGCCGGGCGAGTACAAGGTGCTGTGGACCGATGCGGAGAAGGGCCGGCTCGACAAGAGCATGCAGTGCCACTGGATGACGCCGATTCATCACGATGGCTACCTCTACGGCAGCAGCGGCCGGCACGACTCCAATGCCGAGTTGCGCTGCATCGAACTGGAGACCGGCAAGGTGATGTGGAGCAGACCGCGGCTGGCGCGCAGTTCGCTGCTGATGGTCGATGGCCATTTCGTCTGCCTGTGCGAATACGGCGAGTTGCTGCTGCTCAAGGTGAACCCCAAGAAGTGTGAGGTCGTATCGGTCATGGTCGCCTTTCCGCCGGGCAAGGACGGCAAGCCCGACCGCGACGCCGATCCGCTGCTGACCTATCCCTGCTGGGCGGCCCCCATCCTGTCGCATGGGCTGCTGTACCTGCGCGGCAAGGACCATCTCGTTTGCCTGGAGTTGATTCCCGAGAAGAAGTAGTTGCCGCGAGCCGAGCCGGCTGCTCGAAAAAATTGCCCTTGATTCTCGGTTCGGCTTTCTGTTAGAAGTGCTGTTGTTTGAGGGCAAGGGTAAGGACACTCGCGACACGACGTTGTCGTTTGGTAAGGATGCCAGGCCCCCGACAGTCGCCCCGCGTGACCTCTTGAGTCTGCCTCTCTCGATTCCGCCTCCCGAGTCACGTCGTCCGGTGTGCGCTCTCCGAAGGAGAGTGCGTGGCATCCGTATCACCAACGTCGAATCGACGAAAGGACGTACCCATGCGCCAGGACATTTCTATTCTCTTCGATGAACTCGAAGCCATCGCCATCAACCCCGACGAGGATCCGGCCCCGGCTTCTCTCGCAACGCAACTGACCTTCGTTCAAGTGGGCCTGTGGGAAGTGCGCCGCCGCTGGCTGAGCGGCCAGACGGGCGACCTCGATCGCCTGCTCGCCAATCTCGACGAGGACGTCGAACTCCTGCGCCAGGCGCTCGTCACCGATGAACGTGCGGTCGAAATGACGATGACGAGTTGATAAACGTGCGCTACCAGCCCCGAGCGCGTGCGAGGGGTCCCTCGCCAGCACCCCTCGCTCGCGCTCGGGGCTGGCAGCATCCCCCTTCTCACCCGGACAGCCCCAGCGCCTGGCGCTTGTCCTTGATGAACTTGACGTGGTGCGGGATGTGGTTCGAGGTGATGGTCAGCATCCGCTCAAGCGTCAACTCTCCCCGCTCCGTATGAACGCCGACACGGTGCAGCACGGTATCGGGCTGCGTGCGCAGGATCCGCGCAAACTGCGAGCGCGTGTGGCCAATGAGGGCCAGTTCCTCCGCCAGGTCGCGATCCTGATACGCCAGGGCGGCGGCGAAACGGTTCTCGTCGGCGCCGATCAGTTGCGGCCGATCCAGGGCGATGATGCGCTTCATGCGGTCGGCCAGGATCGGATCGAAGTCGGCAATGTGACAGATGACTTCGAGGGTGCTCCACTTGCCCGCGACCGGCCGCGCGATGAGCTGGTCGTGCGTCATGCCGGCGACGGCCTGGCGCAGCATATCGACACCGGCCAGGTAGTGGTCGATGAGTGAAGGTAGGGTGGACACGGTCAATCCTCCACACGGGCAGGGGTATCGAAAATCCCGCTGTTGTTTGTATCTCGCCGGCCAGCGCTGACCAGCCGTTTTCCTCTTTTCACTGGCGAGCCGGCCTCCGTCGCGATACGTTCGGCCAGGAAGGAGGATGCCATTTTTGGCCGGCCAACGGCAAGACCTTCGCCGACCGCGAGGGCGGCATCTTCATCGATCGGGAGTAGCAGTCATGTCGGAGAAACTGCGGTTCGAGTTGAACTGCCTCTGGCCGTCGGAGATCGCGGACCAGCTTTATTGTGAATACAAGGTGCATCTGAAACGGACGCATCCCGAGGTGTTGCTCGACCTGCCCGCGCTGGATGCGGGAGAAGCCGGCCATACGGCACTGACAGCCGAACTGCCGGCCATCAGCCCGGAAGCGATCGATCGCGCCATTGAGGAGGGCAAGCGTCTCGCGGTCTGCGAATGGACGATGGAGGGTCTCTGCCTGGGGGTGAAGTTGCGCGGCCGGCCCGATCTGTTTTCCTTCGAGGGCAAGGAAGCCCGGCTGATGCTCGACTTCAAGTTCAGCAAGGCGACGCGCGTCTTTCCCGGCCAGAAGTTGCAGGCATCGCTGTACGCCCTGATGGCCGGCAGTATGGGTTTCGACACGGCGCATCTGTGGTATGGAGTCGTCCTCTTTCCCCGGACGCCGGCGGCGAGCAAGTCGGAACGTCTGCAGGCTTTCGCACGCGACGGCACCTTGCGCCAGGTCAGCGAGCAGTGCGAAGCCGAACGCCGGCGACGAGGCGACAAGGGCAGGACGGCCACGGTGAGGGGCCAGGGCTGGCAGGCGGAGATGTGGCGTTTCGATCGAGCCGCGGTCGAACGCGAATTGGCCCCGTTGTTGACGTACTGGCTCGGCGAGCGCGGTGCGGTGCCGCAGACGTCGTCGGAGCGAAAGTGCATCGCCTGTCCGCTGAACGCGGTGGGACTGTGCGAGCATGCGCTGGCGCCGGCTGACGAGGCATTTACTGTTCAGGCGGGAGCGGCGGGAACCGTGTATGTGACGCGATCTTACTGAGTTCAGCGTATACCCATCGAATGACGAATCCGCGTGAATCGCTCGACGAGAATCGCGTCCGGATGGAACGGCACCTCGGGCAAACTGGGTGTCTCCAGTTTGTGCCGTGGACCGAAAGGAGTCTTCTTCAGATACTCGTTGTGGGCATGGACCGCGAGCGAATGCAGGTTGATGACGTCGTGCGCGTTGTACGCCAGCAGCGTCTCCAGCGCCTTGACGTTCCCGCGCCGCTGATACTCCTGCCACAGCAGCACGGCGACAAAGCCATCGACCTCGCGCAAGCCCGGACGCTGCATTCCCAGTTGTCGCTCGACGTTCTTCAGGCCGCCCTTCAATCCCAGCCCGGCCAGGACGTAGCGCAGATCGATGTGCGCTTTCGGCATCCGCGCGCCGAGGCCGCGCTCCAGGATCGGCACGTCAAACGACTTGCCGTTGTACGTCACCAGCAGGGGATAGTCCACGATGTCCTTCGCGAACTGGTCGAGGTTCTGGCCGCGAACGTAGGTGCGCAGCGATGCCCCATCATAGAGTGCCACGGTCGTGATGTTGGAATCCAGACCGAGGCCGGTCGTCTCGATATCGACGAAGGCACAGCGACTGCAAAAGTCGTGATAGAGCCGCCATTGCTGGTTCGCCGGCAGCAACTGCGCGAAGTAGGCGGGATTGCGGGCGGTAAGATGGCGCAGGGACGCCTCAAGGAGAAGACGCCAGGATTTGGCTGTGGAGGACGCGAGCAGGGCGTCGGACCAGGAATGCACACCGCTGGCCCAGAGCCGCTGTTCCGTCTTCTCGCCGACGCCGGGCAGGTGCAGGAAAGTATTGATCAGCATCAGCCGCTCCGAAAGGAAAGTGCCTCTGTGTATTGTAAAGGTGAGGCGGCATCGCCAGCATTTTTTTCTGGACGGTCCTGGATCGCCCTTGCACAATCCGGGTTAGCCGCAATACCGTTCAACGTTTGATCTCCACAGCGTCACGAAACGTCTTCGTCGGTTGGGGGCTGCGTCGATGTTCCGGTTTCTTTTTCGGCCACTTGCTCATCTTGCGTTTGATGACGCGGGGGTTGAGCCGGTT
>JBBSDR010000221.1:0-8026 GCA_038240465.1 Gemmatales bacterium | reverse complement strand
CACGCCACCCAAGAAGTAACCGCGTAGCCACGACGCGGCGAATCGACTGGAGTGCAGGGTTACCTCACACGCTCCGCTCCGAGGACTCCGCGTCGCGGCTAACCCTGCTCAAACGAACGTCAGCGCGAATAGCGGATGCTGATCACGTCGCGCTCTACCCCCACAAAACGCTTCACCGCCACGAACTTCTCGCGGTCCAGCGGTCCCTGATCGGTCTCCTTGCGCGTGTCGCGGCCGCTGCCTTCCTCGCGTTTGCGCTCTTCCTCGGAAAGATAACTGCCGCTGAAGGCGACCGTAATCACGCCGACCTTGCCGCTGACCTTGCGGGCCGAGTTGGAACCCTTGCCGTACTCGGTCACCAGGAACTTCCAGATGTTGCCCGGCTCCTTGCCTTCCTTCTTCAACTCCTCGTCCGACTTGTTGGTGCGATGCCAGCCGCGAATCAGCGTCGGCGTCTTGCCGGACGGAATGATGAACGTCCCAAACTTTGGCGAGCCGTCGTCCTTGCGGTCCTCGCTGAAGGTGAAGACGTCGAGGCCGTCGATGGTGATGCGGACGGCGGCTTCCTTGCCGGAGTCGTTGAGGATGGCGATTTCATACAGGTCGCCGACGTCGATGTCCACAAAGGGCTGATGGCCGTTCTCCAGACGCACGGCTTTCGCCTTGGCGTTCGCGCGCACCTCGACGCCATAGGGACTGCCCTTCTGAGTCCGCACAATGGTGTCCTGGACTTCCGGTTTCGGCTTCGGCCCGTCCTTGTCGAAGAAGGGCCGCAGCCGCTTGTTGCGCTCCTCGGCGGAGCCGGCCGGCGGCAGGTGGACCGTCAGGCCAAGGAGAATCGCAATATCCGCGTTCTGAACAATCAGTCCTTCATAGCGCTCGGGAAGCGTGACCAACTCCTCGCCGCTTCGGTCGAGAATACGGAGTTCCAGACGCACCCGCAGTAGGCCGTCGAACGCTTTCACCCCGTACTCTCCCTTGAGAAGGAGACCGGCCTCGGGATTGATGGTCACCCCTTCCTTGACGAGCAGGGGTTCGAGGACCGCGAGCAGACCAGGGCCGGAGTTCGCGGGGTTCCGCGAGGCGTCCTCAACCGTGCCGAGAGAGAGGGCGCCGCCCTTGTTCTTGACGACCGCGGCGATCTTCTTCGCCGTTTCCACGAACTGTTCGCGAATGGTCTGGCCGGGCGCGGCGCCGGCAACCACAAGCACGATTGTCGCCGCGAGGGATGTGAGACGCATGAGAGATTGCTCCTTTTGCTCGTCGTGTACTGGGGAGATGCCGGTCAGGGCAACAGGGGAGTGCCGGCCTTGACGCGGCGGGCAACCTCGTGAAACAGCGACACACCTTCCGAAAAAGCCTCCCAGTCGTGCCGCTTGAGCGCGCCGCCTTCCTTGCGCAGGACGCCCAGGCCGAGGCGGTCGAGTTCGTCGTCAATCTCCAGCCGCGCCTTGAGGCCGGCCGCCCCCTTCTCGAGCCAGAGTTCCGCCGCGACCGTGTCGGCGTTCAGATCGACCAGGCCGTAAAGGCGGGCGATCTCCGCCACCGGCTCGGCAAAGTCGCCGATCGGCTTTTCCTTCAACTCGGGGGCCGTGCGCAGGAACGAGCCGCACGCTTCCTCCAGGGCGTCCGTGAAGCGTTTCTCGTCCTTCTTCAGAGCCTCGTTCATCTCCTTCTGGGGCGGATAGAGCCGCTGAACGGCCCGCAACGCCTCGCCGCGCATCGCCGAGCCTTCGCGAATCTGGTCCTTGAAGGGGACCGTGCCGCTCTTGTGACAGGCCATGCACGACAACCCCGCCACGATGGCCGGCGTCCCGGAGGTCATCAGGTTGTCCCGGACCACCTGGATGGGGCCTTCGTCGATGCGTTTGTCCACGGCATCAACGAGATAGTAACCCTGCAGGCCGTTGGGCAGACTGAAAATGATCTCGCCGCCGTCGTGTTCAAAGGCCTGCCGATTGAACTCGTTGCCCTTGAACTTCGGCCCGAGGGGATAGCGCGGCAGGTTGCCGTTGGGCCGCGCGGCCTTAAAATCGTAGCTCTTCCAGTACGCGCCATAGGCGGAGTCGTGGCGCTCGACCATCCGGTTCTGGCCGCTGACGCCGCTGGTCGCGAACCCGCCGCGTTTCACCTCGCCCTGGAGGATGTTCCTCTCGACGTGGACTTTCAGATCGCGTTCCAGTTCCCCCGCGGTCGCGGGCAGTTGCAGGAGCGTGTAGTACAGCTTCGGTTGCGTGGCGTGGACGATGAACCAGTCGCCGCGAATCACCGCCAGATCGCAATCGCTGAGATGGCGCAACTTTTGGTCGAGCTTGTCGAGGTCCGGATGGTTGCGCCAGTGCAGTCCATAGGGATACTCCTTGAGGATGGCGCGCCACAGTTTCGGCTCCTCCCAGCCGAGCTTGCGCAAATCGACGGCGAAGACCGTCTGCGCCGCATCGACGGGCCGGGGCTGATGGATCGGTTTCCAGCTCAGGCTATTGAGCGCTTTCGACAGGGCGGCCCGGTAAGAGCGCAGGTCGTCATCCGGAATGGCCGGGTTGTTGTGCAGATGCGTGAGGGTGAAGTAGCGCAGGTAGGGCCGGGTTTCCCTGTCCGCGTCCTCGAGGTCCTTGACGATGGCGGACAGCACTTCCGCCTGGCCGATGAACTTCCAGTTCGCGGCCTTGGCCGACACCGGCGGCGCGCCGCTCTCGATCCACTTCTTGAACTGCGCCCGCTCGGCCGCGGAGGGCTGCTCCTTCTGATCGGCCGGCGGCATTTCCTCGCCCTCGACTTTCCGCCACAGGTAGGACTCGGCGGGCTTGCCGGCGACAAGGTAGGCGCGGCCTTTCCGGTTCTTGTCGCCCGCTTTCAGGGTCAGGGCGTTGTAGTAGGTCGCGTCGCCGTTGTGGCAGCGATGGCAATACTGCTTGAGGAAGTTGCGCGCGTGCAGGGCGAGCTGCCGCGGCTCGTCCTGCGCGAAACCGGCGGGTGCGGGGCCGAGGACCGCGGCAGCGGCCAGGATGAGCATTCCACGGGTCATGACGCCTCCGTGTGAGGGGGAACAGTCGAACGCCTCTCCCCAGATAACGATTCTGTTCTGGCTATTATCCGAAAATCCAGGAGAAATTTTCAGGCCGAGTCCGTCCGGCGGGCCCGGGCGTCTCTTCGGTCAGTACAACTTGACGGAGGAAGAACGCACCTACCTTCGAGATGCGAGCGCCCGGATCAGTACTCGCTTGAAACGTGACCTCGTAGCCGACAACGATTTCTTCGCCCGGCTCAGAAACCCTTGTCGCCTTGAGGCGGTATCACTCAGATAGGGGAAGGAGGGACCACGGACCATGCAAACAATTCGCGTTCTCCAAAAAACGGGCAAGGACGGCGTACTCTCCTTGCGGATCCCCCTTGGCCGGCCGGACGCCGAATTCGAGGTGGTGATTGTGGCCCAACCGAGCAGTTCAGCGTCCCAGGACCGTGGCTGGCCGGCGGGCTACTGGGACCTGGCAGGATCGATCGATGACGATACGTTCGTCCGGCCGCCACAAGGGGAGTTGCCTGGGCCGGGCGTCTCTTCGGTCAGGACAGCTTGACGGAGGAAGAACGCATCTTCCCTCGGGATGCGAGCGCGGATCCGGACGCGCTTGAAACGGGACTCGCAAGGGAGGGATCGACTCAATTGCGCGGAATGATGTTCAGGTGAGGGGCAGCTGCCTGGAGCATATCGATGGTCTCTTTCATCGTGACCTGATTGCTGCCCCGATAGACGGAAATCGAACGTCGCCTGACGCCTTCGAGATCGACGCGGTATTCCTCGGTAACCGTTTGGCCATTATCAACGACCTTGTAATCGGTCACGATTTGCTGGTAGTCGGCCAGCTTGATGGACACCGTCTTCCGGCGGATGAAGAACAGTTTCCGAAACAGTTTGAGCTTCAGGATTCCGTCCTGTCCTCGGGTCAGCACGAGACGATGCTCGAAACCGAACCAGGAATACGAACCCGGCAGCACTCGATCGATGAGGCGGTACTTCGTCTTCATTGGCTTGCCGGTGCGAAAATTCCAGCCGCAGTCGATGCAGACCGCCGTACCAGGCTCCCAGTGCCTGTCGCACTGTGGGCAGGTGACAAAAGCCGCCAGGTCATATCCCTGGACGTTGTCCTTCTCGGGAATCGAGACCAGCGCCTGGCATTGAGAACAGCGTACCTTCTTCCCCGCGTGACGTTCTTCCACGCGCAAGACCTTGCCGCACTCACAATGTACCTCGATCGACATGGCTTTCCTCAGGCCGGAAAACGGAGCAGTTCCCAGCGTACCTCACTGGGATCGGGCCTCACGCACCAACGACACCTCACCGCGCCGATCGCGCTTCAACTCGGCCTTGTTGCTCGGGTTGAGCGTGTGCCAGGTAAGACTGGCGTTGGCAGGGGATTTGATAAACAGGTGCGCATCGCCGCGGCCCACCACTTCCAGCCGGTCGCCCTGCACAACCAGCCCCGCACCCTCCTCCACGGCCAGGCCCAGCATCTTCGTCCCGGCGCCGTTGCGGCCGGCCAGCTTGTCGAGCCGGTCGGAATCGCGCAAGAGACCCGTGAAGCGCTCCAGCCGGCCGCTGCGGCCATCGAAATGCTGTTCGACAATCGCGCCCGTGAACAGGCCCAGCCCGTGCGCCGCCACCGCGCTCAATGGGCCTGAAGAACGACGGCGGTCCTGCGTCAGCGTCATGATCTCCGGCAGCGCCGCCATCCCCGCCGATGTGCCGCCGACTACGCCGCCGCGTTCGAGCAGTTCGCGCAGGGCCGATTGAAACTTCGTCTGGCCGGGAAAGCGGCCCACGAAACGATAGTTCAGACGCGATTGCGCGCCGCCGGAAAACCACACGCCGGTGGCCGTCGCCAGCGGCCGGACGAACCGGTCCGTGTCAGCGTCGCCGGGATCATCGGTATAAAGAAATTGAAAGCTGCTCGCCTGTCCGGACAGTGGCAGCCGGACCCAGGCGCCATAGCGACTCCGCAGTGCCGAGACAAACTCGTCGTTGTTTTGGTAGTCCGCCCGTTGATAGCCGGCCGACGGCACAAGCACCAGCCGTGCTTTCGGGCCACCGGCCAGGGCGACGAAGCGATTGAAGGCGTCGTTCGTGAAACTTCCGCCGCCGTGCAGCAGGACTGCCCCCGGCCGGCTGGCGTCGCGCGGCTTCGGCAGACCAAGTACGTTGTCGTCGGCCGTCGCCGCCGAGCAGGTCAAGCCGATGAGCATCGGCAACGCCAGGAATCGCCGGATCGAGAGGAGCATGGTTTGGTCCTTCCCTGGTAATTCACGAAACTGCACGATGGATAGTCGAGGTAGTGGAAGAACAATGTATGGCCGCAACCCGGACGCGACAAGCAGCCGGAAGGATGCCGTGATGCTGGACGCCCCACCGCTGGAATGCCACATTCTCGACACCGGCTACTGTCTGGCCTCGGAACACCATCTGATGCGCGGCGGCCGGCATCGACAGGTCCACTGTCACTCCATCGTCGCCCTGCTGCGCCATCCGCGCCACGGTTGGTTCCTCTGGGACGCCGGCTACGCGCCGCGCCTGCTCCGCGCGACCGATCGCTTCCCCTTTCGGCTCTATCGCTGGGTCACGCCGATGCACCTGCGGCCCGAGTTGGCCGTCGTCGCCCAACTATCCAAATTTGGACTCCAGGCGAAGGACATCCGCCGCGTCGTCCTGTCCCACTTCCACGCCGACCATGTCGCCGGCCTGCGCGACTTTCCCCTGGCCGAGATCATTACTACACAGACCGCCTTCGACGATGTGGCCCATCGAAGCGGCTTTCGCGCGCTGCTGCGTGCCTTCGTCCCCGCTCTGTTGCCCGACGATTTCGCTCATCGCGCCCAACTGTTGCCCGCGTTCACGGGGTCTTCTCTCGCCGGACTTGGCCCGACTCACGACCTCTTCGGCGACGGCTCCGCCCTGCTGGTTTCGCTGCCGGGTCATGCGCGCGGACAGATGGGACTGCTCGTCCAAACTGCAACGGGGCCGGTGTTCTTCGTCGCCGATAGCTGCTGGCTCAGCGAAGCGGTGCGCCGCAATGCTCCGCCTCATCCCATCACCCACCTGTTCATCGATAGCCCCGGCGACGTGCGCACGACCCTGGCTCAGTTGCACCAACTTGCCCGGGAGCAACCGACGCTCGCTCTCGTGCCGAGCCACTGTCCCGAGGCGTTCGCGCTGCGCGTGGGGAGGCCTTGAGATGGATTACGTCATAGTTGCGTTCGGCGGACTGCTGCTCCTGGGCATGGCGTGGAAGCACGCCATGATCGTTAGTTTCTTCCGCCAAGCCGTGCCGCAATCGCGGACGCCGCCGCGCTTGATTAGCATCCTCCAGCCCATCGTCTGCGGCGATCCAACACTGCTCCACTGCCTCGAACAGTGCCTGAAAGGGAACTGCTCCTGTCCGGTCGAAATCCTCTGGCTGCTCGACGAGGAGGACACGGCAGCACAGCAGTTGTGCCGCGACCTGATGGCGCGCTATCCGGGGCGCGACGTGCGTATCCTGCTGCTGCCGCCGCCGCCGGATCGGCACAGTCCCAAGATGTTCAAGCTGGTCGAGGCAATGAAGGAGGCACGCGGCGACGTCATCTGCGTCCTCGACGACGACACCATGCTGCCTGCCGATGGGCTAGAAATCAGCATCGCCGCCCTCGACGAACCGCGCGCCGGCCTGGCGTTCGGGCTGCCGTACTACGTCAGTTTCGATAGCTTCTGGTCGAGCGTGGTCGCCTGCTTCGTCAACAGCCACAGCTTGATGACGTATGTCCCTTACACCTTCCTTCTCGATCCGATCACCATCAACGGCATGTTCTACCTCTTCCGAAAAGACGTCTACGAATCGACGGGCGGCTTCGCCGGTGTGGTCGAGATCCTGGCCGACGATTTCGCGGCGGCAAAGCACTTTCGTTCGCACGGCTATCGGCTGATCCAAACATCGGTAAGGCATCCCATCAGCACCCACGTCAGCGGCCCGCGCGCCTATCTGCGGCTGCTGCATCGCTGGCTGACGTTCCCGCGCGAGACGCTGCTGCGGGCGCTGCCGTGGAGCGAACTGGCGGTAACGCATGGCCTGACGCTGCTGTTCGCGCTGGGGCCGATGCTTCTTCTGATCGCCGCGCTGATCTGGCCCGCGCCTGAAACAATTGGCCTGTTCTTCGCGCTGATCGTCTACCACTTCGCGATCTTTCTCCACTGCGACATCGCCTATTTGCGGCACGCAACCCCCTGGCGCTGGTGGTGGCTGGTGCCGGTCATCCAGTTGCTGTTGCCGCTGCAAATCGCCGCCGCCCTGCTGTCGCCTCAGCGCGTCAACTGGCGCGGCCACCTCATGCAGATCGAACCTGGCGGCAGTTTTCGCTACTTGCGGCGGAGGGGAGCATGAGGGAGCCGGTGTCGCGGATCGTTCGCCGCAATGCTCGCCTCATTCTCCCGCTGGTTGTCCTCCAGACGGCGGCCTACTGGCTCCTCAATCATTATCCCATTCGGCCCTCATCGCCGCTGGCGCTGACGGCGGTTGATGACGCGATTCCGTTGCTGCTCTGGACCGTCTGGCCGTACCTGCTGCTGATGGCCGCCGGGCCGGTCCTGGCGCTGTTCATCGAGTCGCGGCGAGTCATGCAGCGAGTGCTGATCGCCTACTTCTACTCCATTCCGCCCGCTTTCCTCGTCTTCCTGTTGTTCCCGACGCACTGTCCGCGATCAGAGATCGAGATCGATTCCTCGCTGGCCGGGCGCGTCTATTCCTGGCTGATCGACGTCGATACGCCCTTGTGTTCGTTTCCCTCGGGCCACATCCTCGTTCCCACTCTTGCTGTCTGGGGCGCCTGGATGGATCGCTGGCGGACGCGCTGGTTCGTGCTGATCGGTTTCATCCTGATCGCTCCCACCATCCTGACCACGAAACAGCATTACGCCTGGGACCTGGCCGGTGGATTGGCCTTCGCGGCGCTGGGCATACTTGTCGCGACGAGGACGGTCTACAATGAAGCTGGCCCATCGAAT
>JBBSDR010000220.1:0-8041 GCA_038240465.1 Gemmatales bacterium | reverse complement strand
ATCGTGTCACGCGCTCCGCTCGAAGACTCGCGTCGCGGCTAACCGGGAGCGCGAGCAGCATTATCGCGCCACACGCTCCGCTCGAAGACTCGCGTCGCGGCTAACCGAGATACTGACAGGTGTCCTCATGCGTTCGTTTTTCTGCCTGCTGGCGCTGCCGGTCCTGCTGTTCGCCGAGCCGCCGAAGCGGGGCGACAGTGACTTCGATCCCTTCGCCGACTACAACCACGTCAGCCGCAAGGTCGAGCCGCCTCCCGCGCCGAAGGGTCGCGAACCGGAGACGGCGAAGCTCATCCGCTTCGACGTCAAGCTCGAACCGGCGACGGTCAAGCGCGGCGAGGTGGTCAAGCTGACCATCAATGGAAAGCCCATCAAGGATCACTGGACCTATCCGCTGACTGTGCGCTCACCGGCTCAATTGGAGGGCCAATTAGGCAAGATCGCTTTCAAGAGCGACAAGTTCAAACTGCTGGGACAACCGCTGGAGACGGATGCGGAATTCGCCGCTGTTGGAGACGACATCCTGCTCAAGCACTTGGAGCCGTTCACCTGGACCCTGAACCTGCTCGTCGATCCGAAGGCGAAGCCCGGATCGACCGAACTGGATTTCGCGATCGAATTGCAGGTCTGCGACGACCACCGCTGCACGCCGGGAACCCATGAATTTCACATTCCAGTGACGATCGGCGACGCGGATCCGGTCGCTGCTCCGGACCCCACGAAAACCGAAGTGGGCCAGCCGATCAAGATTACCGTCAAGGAACCGCCAGCAGGGTTCGCTTCGTCCGCCAAGAAAGGCGACGATGGCCTGTTCGCGTTTATCCTGCAAGGCATTTTCTGGGGTGCCGTGTCGCTGCTGACGCCGTGTGTCTTTCCGATGATCCCGATTACGGTGAGCTACTTCCTCAAGCAATCGGAGAAGGAGGGACACAAGCCGCTCCTGACGGCGGGTGTCTATTGCGCGACGATTGTCATCGTCCTGACCATCGCGGCGGTGGCGCTGCTGTCGTTTTTCCGGGCGGTCAGCACCCACTGGGCGATGAACTTCGGCCTCGGCGCTCTGTTTGTCTTCTTTGCTCTGAGTCTGTTCGGCATGTATGAAATCGAGTTGCCGAGCGGCCTGGCTCGATTCACGTCCTCGCACGAGGGCAACAGCTACGTCGGCACGATGTTCATGGCGCTTACGTTCACGATTATCAGCTTCGCCTGCGTCGCGCCATTCCTCGGCGGCTTCGGCGGCACAGCGGCCAGCAACAATCTCGGCTTCGGCAAAATCTTTCTCGGCGGTCTCGCCTTTTCGATCACCTTCGCCTCGCCGTTCCTCGTCCTGGCGCTGTTCCCCGCTCTCCTGAAGAAGATGCCCAAGAGCGGAACCTGGCTCAACAGTGTCAAGGTTGTGATGGGCTTCCTCGAACTGGCGGCGGGACTGAAGTTCTTCCGCCAGGGCGAATTGCTCATCACGAACGAGACGAGCATTTTCACCTATGACTTCGTGATGGCGCTGTACATCGCCATCTGTCTGCTGTGCGGCCTGTATCTGCTGTGCGTCTACCGGTTGCCGCATGACACGCCGATCGAGAACCTGGGCGTGTCGCGGATGCTGATCGCGCTCCTGTTCCTGGGCCTGGGCTTCTATCTCGTTCCGGCGGCATTCGCGGTGAATGCGGAGGGCAAGCGACAACGGCCGCGCGGCGCGATCTTCTCCTGGCTCGATTCGTTCCTGCTGACCGAAGACAAACTGAATTTCATGGGCGATCTGGACGAGGCGCTGGCGCTGGCGGAGATGACGCCGGGCAAGCGCATCTTCCTCGACTTCACGGGCAAGACCTGCACCAACTGCAAGCTCAACGAAAAGAACGTCTTTCCGCTTCAGCAGATCAAGGAGTTGATGGACCAGTACATTCTGGTGGCGCAGTACACCGATGTCGTGCCGGACTATCTGTATCCGCCGAAGGAGCGATCGAAGCTGACGAACTCGCGCCAGAAAGCGGACGCCAGGAAGAACCTGGAGTTTCAGCGGGAGAAGTTCGGCACGGAACAGTTGCCGCTGTACGCGGTCGTCGAGCCGGACGGCAACGGCGGTTGGCGCAAGGTCGCGGTCTACGACGAAGGCAAGATCAACGACGTGCCGGCGTTTGAAGCGTTCTTGCGCGACAGCCTCCGCGCCATGGCGAAGTGACGGTTTCCTTACCAGGGACACACGCCGATGAAAGACGACTTCCCTTCGCTGTTCGCCTTCAACCGCTGGGCCAACGGCAAGATGCTGGATGCCTGCCGCAAGCTCACTCCCGAGCAGTACGCCGCGGAACCGGTCCCCGGCTGGGCCTCCGTCCGTTCGACCGTCGTCCACATCGCCATCGTGACCGAAGGCTGGCTGCGCGGTCTCATGGCCAATCCGGACGAGAGCGTCGCGACCGAGGCGGAGTTGCCAACGGTTGATGACGCCGAGCGACTGCTCGATCGCGCCTACAAGATACTCGACGAACTGCTGCCAACGCTGACGCCGGAGCGGCTCGCCACACCCGTGACGCTTCGCCGCCGCGGCCGTACGGCCACGCTGCCGCCCTGGGCGCTCCTGCGTCATCTGGTCAATCACACCACCTATCACCGAGGTCAGGTTGCTTCCAAGCTCAAGCGGTTCGGGGTCCAGCAGGCGGAAACCGACTTCGTCTACTGGGTGTTCGAGCAGACGCCGCAACAGGCGTGAGCGATTGCGGCGGACGCACCTGAGGAATCGCCGCTTCTTGAGGAACCATTCGAGCCGGCCAGCGGTTGTTCAAAAACGGTTTCTGGACCCCTGCAAACATGCCGCAATTAAAGCGTCTGAGGATGAACAGTCCTGGTACGGCGCGGAGGCTCACGCCAAGGGCCTCCACATTCTGGCCTCCTGAGATCAAGATGGCAGCATTCCTACTCTGGAACGTCCACAGAAAAAACCTGGATGCCCTTGTGCATGCCATGGTCCGTCACTACGGAATTGATGTTGTACTCCTGGTAGAATACGTCTTGGGTGCCAGTCAACTGCCGGGGTTACTGCTGGCAGATGGCCTGGTGCGGAGGACATCAGCGGCACGTTTCGGCGTATTTGTCCGCTCGACCCACCGATTGAGGCGGTTGCCCTATCGCATCGGGAACCGTGCCAATATCTGGAAATGGCAGCCCCCGAACGGACAGGAAGGATTGATAGCCTTAGTTCATGGTTACGACAGAAGAAACTTCGACGATGGCACACGCCGGGTCTTCTTTCGCCGAGTGGTTCAAGCGGTGGAACGCGGCGAACTCAAGGCGAAGCATCAACGGACAATTGTTGCAGGAGACTTCAATGCAAATCCGTTTGAGTCAGCCGTAGCTGATTCGGATGGCTTGCATGCTATTGGGGTTCGGGCCTTTCAGACCTTGACTTCTCGAAAAGTCCGATCCGGAAGCGCGCCAACCGATTTCTTCTATAATCCGATGTGGCGCGCCTATGGGCAACAGCCGCGTCTGGATGCGGGAATGGCAACGCATTACTGGGTAAAGGAATGGGTTCATGAACTGGCCTGGCATATGCTGGACCAGGTGGTCTTGCGTCCGGGCGAGACTGCTCGTTTCCCGGAGGACCAACTGCGAGTAATCACGGAGATCGGGGCGATTTCTCTGCTCGATGGGAATGGCCTGCCGGACTCGACGACGGCTTCGGACCATTTGCCCATCGTCTTTCACTGGAACCTTTGATGCGGAGGGAAAAGTAATATGAGCTTGTGGCCTAATCTCTCTGCTCTGCCTCTTCCCCGTGGAATGAGAGAAATACTCCAATCCATGGCCGGGGATATTGCCGCTCAAACCAACAATAAGATCGAGTTTTATGTGGATACTGTTGGGGTCGGCGCCTCAGGCCTCGTCCAAAATCTGCGGTATAACTGCTACCTGCGGGTCCCCGCGAATTCCTACGCGCATCTGCTCTTCCAGGTAACGACGCCAGCGGCCAGTTCGTTTCCCGCCACAGTCGCCACAGCCGAGGGAGACAAATACGAGAATGTCGCGGATGAGTCGCAATTACGCCAAACGATTCAAGCTGTCCTGCAGCGTGACAGGACGAAAGAAATTCTCGCCTATCTTCTTAATCTGGCGGCGTGAAGGAGAGAGGAGACCAATAGGTTCTCCACTGAATTTGTTCCTCTGACGGCGGCCCAGTCAATGATGTCACCTTGCCGTTCGCAGGCGAGAAGAGAAAGAAGCTTTGCTGCGGCCGTTCCTTCGCTGCTCCGATGACTGCTTCCGCGAAAGCGGTGCTATCCGGAGTCCGTCGGCAGAATAGAGAATCCGTCCTATCCGTATCGGTGGAGGACACTCTGAAGAGTTGTGTGGGGACGCCGTTCGCAGCCACTTTCGCTACAGCAACACGAGAAGCTATCACACCTCCGCGAAGGAGAGAGCCATGATGTCGATGCTGTTCCCGCCATTCGTCAGGGGTCTTGGGTGCCTCGGCCTGCTGTTCTTGCGGGTCGTGCTCGGGTCCGCGTTCGTCCTCCACGGGTGGGGGAAGGTCCAGAACCCGATGGCATGGATGAACCAGCCGGATGCCCCGTCGCCGATTCCGGGAGTCTTGCAGGCGGCGGCCGCGTTCTCCGAGGTCGGCGGCGGCGCCCTGCTGGTGATCGGTCTGCTGACTCCGCTTGCTTCCCTGGCGCTCGCCGGCACGATGGTCGGAGCGATCACGATCTACCACCTTCCCGCTGGCCATTCGTTCTTCGCCGACAAGCCTGGGGGACCGTCCTTTGAAATGCCCGCCGTCTACCTCGCCGTGGCCGTCATGTTCTTCTGTGTGGGTCCCGGCATTCTGTCGGCAGACTGGTGTCTGTTCAGGAAAAAGGCGAACTGATCGGCGAATCCGCTGAAACAAACACTGAAACGCGATTCCATCTTGGTGAGACGATATTTCGGGAGACAAGGAGAAGGCACCATGTCGAATTGCCTCACGAGCAGATTCGCCTTATCGCTGTGCGCCGCCGCCCTGACCGTCTCTGCCCTGGCTGCCGCGGACGCGCCCAACGTCCGCCGCCTCGACGTCCAGCGCGTCGGCGATGTCGCCTATTTTAACGTGGTCCTCGCTCTCCCCGCGGACGCCGATCCGTCCTGGCTGTCCGCCTATGAGTTCAACGCCCAGCGCTGGCCGGCCGAACTTCGCCGCCTCCTTTCCTTGCGGCCGCGGCTGGTTCCGCTCGATAATGCCACCCGGGCGGTCTACCTGCTGCCGCAAGGACAGCCGCGCAAGGACCCCCAACTGATCGAGTTTCTCGGCCAGGTGCGCAACCCGGGAGAGGCGGAGTTCGTTGTGTACTATCCCCTGGAGACCAAGCCCGAGGATCGTCTTCGCCCCACAAAGTGGGGCGAACAATCGCTGAAGCTGACATTGCCCGCGGTGAAAGAGAGCAAGCCCCTCACGCACGACCTCGAAGCCCGCTGGGCCGAGGCGCAGGCCAGTCACTTCGCCACCCTCGAAGCGATGACGGAGGATTTCGGCTTCTATAGTCTGGCGCGGGAAGCGACCGGGCGCAAGTATCACGTTCCAGCCAGGCCACTGGAAGGGTGGAACGCGCCGGTGCAGAATCGCGACGAAGCAATGCGCCTCTACGAGATGACGACAGGCGCGACCGCCCTCGCCGAGTCGCTCGCCCTGCGCCGGCTGCTCAATCCCGCCACGGAGGAGAGCGGACGGCGCATTCACGATATCGCCAAGGTGCAGGGCATCGACGTCGCGGAACATCCCTGGAAGAAGATGATGGCGGGCAAGACGCCCGCCGCCGAGCCGCTGGCAAAACTGGTGCCGCACGACAACTACTATGTCACCTTCAACAGCATTCGCAAGTTCATCGAGTTCGGCGAACTGTCCGAACAGTGGGGTTCGCCGCTGACCTCGGCTTACGAGCAGTCGAGCCGTGATTACGACCTCAAGGGCCGCTATGAGAAACAACTCTGTTTGCGCAGTACCACCCTCGGCAAGACGCTCGGGCCAGCGCTCATTCGCGGCCTCGCCGTGACCGGCAGCGATCTCTATCTGCGCGAAGGCTCCGACGTCAGCGTCATCTTCCACGTCCGCCAGCGCGACCTGTTCCTCGCCTCGGTCGAGCCATTCTTGCAAGAAGCGCGGACGCAGTTCGGCAAGGACTTGCTCCAGGAGAAGAACGAGTACAACAAGGTCGTCATCGAAAGTTACGTCAGCCCTCTGCGCGAGGTCAGCCTTAATCGCGCCTCGGCCGGCGACTTCGTCATCTATTCCAACTCGCCCATCGCCATTCGCCGCATCCTCGACACCCAGGCCGGAAAGCGAACCGCTCTCGCTGACGTACTCGACTTTCAGTACATGCGGACCATCTTCCGCGCGGACGAGAAGGGCGAGGATGGCTTCGTCTTTCTGTCGGACGCCTTTATCCGCCAGCAGGTCGGCCCGGCGAGCAAGATCAAGGAGAAGCGCCGGCTCGAAGCACTGGCGAGCCTGTACCTGATTTCGCACGGAGCGCTCTTCAGCGCCTGGGACACGGGCAAGCTGCCGGACGATTTGCTGTCGCTGCTGAGCAAGTCCCAGTTCAAGGCGGATCAGATCGTCATGCCCGAGGGGAAGAGCATTCGCTGGGACGGTGAGCAGCGGCTGGCGGTGTCCGATGCCTACAACACGATCCAGTTCCTGACGCCGCTCCTCGAACTGCCCATCGACCGCATCACCGAGGCGGAGCGGACCGAGTATGGCCGCTTCCGCGTCGGCTACCTGGATAACTGGCGACAGTACTTCGACCCGGTGGGCATGCGCCTGGGGCTGAAGGATAGCGAGGTGAAGTTCGAGGTATATCTGCTGCCGCTGGTGAAAAACAGCCAGTACGACGGCCTGCGCGAATGGAGCGGCGGAGGCGTGGCAAAGCTCGATCCGGGCATGCTCTCCGCGCGGACGATTTTCCAGTATTTCGCTCACATCAACCCGAAGGCCCTCGCACTCAACGATCCGAACAAGTCGCTGGGTTCGTGGTTCTTCATTCGCTGGGATGACAGCCCGGCATACAAGCCCCTGGCACAATCGTGGCGCGATTACGAATTGAAGAGACCCGACTGGCTCGACCAGCTTCGAGATCAGGTCTACCTGATATGGCAGACGCCCTTGACAGTTGGCATCGAAATGGGGAACGAAGCCGCTTTCGATGCCAACCTGGTGAAGTTGCGCGACGGGGCGAATGGTATCCTCGGAGAGTCTGCCAAAGAAGAATTGAAGCCCGCCCACCGAGGTATCACCATCACGCGACTTCGCTTTGACCGGGCCTCTTTCCTGACCGACTTCCTTACTCGAAGCTCCTACGCGGCGAAAGATCGAAACTTCGTTCCCACTCTCTATCACGCCAAGGTAAACGGGGCGTGGTACATCAGCACCCAGGAGAACTCACTCAAGGAGACGATTGATTTGGCGCTGGGGCGCCGCGACGGCAAGGGACCGCCGGCGGCAAAGGTGGAGGTGAACAGTTCGCTTCACATCTCCCCGCGTGCGGCATCCCTGGCGGCGGAGACATTGCAAGGGTATCTGGCGTGGGAGACGCACAAGCAGGCCCTGGCTGCGGAACCGCTCTGGCAGGCCCTGTACGGCAGCGGTGTCCTTGCGACCGACGCCTCAGCGCGGGAGGCGGCGGCGACGGCGCGGAAGTTCCTCGGCTTCGTCCCGGTGAGTCCGGACGGCACGGCCTATCGCTTCAACAGGCGTGCGGCGGAAGTGGTCAACGCGCGTCATGGCTCGATGAGTCAACCGCGTCTGAACAGCACGATTGCCGCGGATTCGCCGCTGGCCCGTCTGCTGGAGCAGGTGCCATCGTTGCGAGCGGACCTGCGCTTCCGCGAGGACGGCATTCATACGGTGGTGACGCTGAAACGCGAGCCGGCGAAGAAGTGACCGTGGTGCAGGCGGCTCGCCTGCTCTTCCGTCTTGCCGTGGTGCAGGCGGCTCGCCTGCTCTTCAGTCTTGCCGTGGTGCAGGCGGCTCGCCTGCTCTTCAGTCTTGCCGTGGTGCAGGCGGCTCGCCTGCTCT
>JBBSDR010000219.1:0-8053 GCA_038240465.1 Gemmatales bacterium | reverse complement strand
TCGCCCAGCAACTGCTCTCCGCCGGGCTGGTGCAGAATGAGTCGCCACGCGCCGGACAGCAACTCATCGATCACCGCAATAAGCGCAAGCGACGACAGTTGCTGCAGACGCTCACCAACGTCCTCTACATCCGCATTCCGCTGTTCGATCCGGACGTACTGCTCAAGAAGATGATGCCCTACACGGGCTTCTTCTTCTCGCTGTGGTTCTTCGCCCTGTCGCTGTGCCTGATGGGCGGGGCCATCCTGCTGGTCACCACGCACTTCGACACGTTTCGCAGCAAGCTGCCTTCGTATCACGAGTTCTTCAGCTTCTCGACCGTCGTCTATCTCTGGATCGCGCTCGGCGTCGTGAAGGTCATTCATGAGTTCGGACACGGCCTGAGTTGTAAAAGATTCGGCGGCGAGGTGCACGAGATGGGCCTGTTGTTCCTCGTGTTCTCGCCGGCGATGTACTGCAACGTCTCCGACTCGTGGACGCTGCCGAGCAAGTGGAAACGTATCATCATCAGTGCCGCCGGCATCTACGTCGAACTAATCATCGCCGCCCTCTCGACGTTCGTCTGGTGGAACTCGCCGACGCAGCCGTTCATCAACAACCTGTCGCTGAGTCTGATGGTCGTCTGTTCCGTCAGCACGGTGGTGTTCAACGCCAATCCGCTGATGCGCTACGATGGCTACTATGTCCTTGCCGACTGGATCGAGATTCCGAACCTGCGCGAGCGCTCGAACCGCTATCTCAAGCACCTGTTCTGCGACTACTGCCTGGGCGTCGAGGTGCCGCCGGAGCCGTACATGGCCCTGTGGCGGCGCGTGCTGTTCGTACTCTATGCCACGACCAGTTACATCTACCGCTGGGTGGTGACGTACTTCATTCTGTTTTTCCTCTACAACTTTCTCCGGCCGTACAAGCTGGGCGTCATCAGCGGCATGCTGGCCATGATGGCGCTCGGGTCGATGATCGGCTGGCCCCTGTTCAGTATGTGCAAGAACATTCATCGCCGCGGGAGGTTGCCCGACATGAAGCCCATCCGCGTGAGCATCACGCTGTCTGTTTTCCTCGCCATTATTGTCGCCATAGTAACCGTGCCGCTGCCGGTCAGCCGCGTTTACGCCGAGGGGGTGATCGAGGTCCAGCCCGACGACATCGAATCGGTCTATGTCGCCATCGCCCAAAAAGAGGACGAGAAAGCCATCCTCCTGGAGTTGTTCGTTCACGACGGCCAGGTCGTCAAGAAGGGCGATCAACTGGCCCGCTTCGGGAACCGTCAACTCGACGCCACTCTCGCCCTCGCCCGGCGCGACGTCGAACGCGAGAAGAACAGCCTCTACCAGTTGGAGAAAGACCGCGACACGACGCGCGACGAGCGCGAACAGGCTCAGTTCTCGGCGGCGATCACGAGGGCGCAGGGAGCGCTGCGGCTCGCCCACAAGCAGGTCGGGTTCCTCGAACAGAAACTGAAAGATGAGCAGGTGGTCCGGGCGCCGCGCGCGGGGACGGTGATGTCGCTGCCACGCGTCGATTCGGTCGGCAAGCAGTGGGACCGCAAGCAGCCGCTGTGCAAGGTCGGCGACCCGACGTCGCTGCGCGTGCTGATTCCGGTGGTGCCGTCGGACTACGCCTTGCTCCAGGAGAACCTTGGCGGACAGTTCGAGAGCGACATTCGCTTGCCGGTCAACGTCCGCGTCCACGGTCATGGCCGCGATAGCTGGATTGGCGAGGTGACAAAGTTGCCGGAGTCGGAGGCGGCGACTATTCCGAACTCTCTTTCGAGCCGCGCCAACGGTCCGGTCGCCATCAAGCCGTCGAACAATCCCGAAGAACTCGTGCCGCAGACGCAGCAGTATCTCGTCAGCGTCGATCTGACCGATCCCGACATCACCATCCGTCCTGGCGTCCGCGCCCACGTCAAGATTCACTGCAAGAAGCGAACGCTGGGCTGGTGGATGTGGCGCAAGGTCAACGATACGTTCAACCTCGGGCTGATATGAGAGAGGCAGGGCGGCAGCGCCGGAGCGCGAATCGGCATGCTGTCGCCCGACAGCATTCTCACTTCACCTTGCACGACTTGCCCGAACCTACTAAACTTCCTGACGCCAGCCCAGGAGAACACAGCCTGACTGATTCTGACAAACCGCGAGGCGTCCGTGACCGAGAAGCCGCAAGGCGTTCAACCGAGTTGAGCATGCCGAACCCTCTGAATTCCCAGGCCGCCGCGCCGTCCTACGATCCCAACAATCCGCTCATCGTGCAGGGCGACCGCACCATCTTTGTCGAGGTGGATAATCCGCGCTACGCCGAAGCGCGCGACGCCCTCGCTCCGTTCGCTGAACTGGAAAAATCTCCCGAACACATTCACACCTATCGCTTGACACCACTCTCATTGTGGAACGCGGCCGCCGCCGGGCTGACAGCCGACGCGATGCTCGAAGTGCTGCGGAAGTACAGCAAGTTCCCGCTGCCATCGAACTTGACGACCGACATTGCCGAGCAGGTGTCGCGCTATGGCCGGGTCCGCCTCGAACGTCATGGAGAGTTCCTGCGTCTCGTCTGCAAGGACGTGCCGCTGATCGAGGAACTGGCCCGGCAGCCGAAGCTGAAACCGCTGCTGGGCGACCGTCTCGACGCGAACAGTTTCCTCGTCGATCCCGCCAATCGCGGCGTCATCAAGCAGGCGCTGATTCTCGTCGGCTATCCGGCCGAGGATGTGGCCGGCTACGCCGAGGGCGCCGGCCTGCCCATGAGTCTGCGGACCGTCACCCGGTCGGGGCTGCCCTTTGTGGTGCGCGATTATCAGCGCGAGGCGGCCGAGGTCTTTTACGCCGGTGGCGACGTGCGCGGTGGCTCGGGTGTCATCGTTCTCCCCTGCGGCGCCGGCAAGACCATTGTCGGCATAGCGGCCATGGCGAAGATGCAGAAATCGACACTGGTGCTGACGACCGGCATCACGGCCGTCAAGCAGTGGCGCCGCGAGATTCTCGACAAAACGGACCTCAAAGACGAGCAGGTAGCCGAGTACACCGGCGAGACGAAGGACATCGCCCCGGTGACGCTGGCCACCTATCAGATCCTGACGCATCGCAACGACAAGACGGAGGAGTATCCGCACTTCAAGCTCTTCGATCAGCGCGACTGGGGCCTGATCATTTACGACGAGGTGCATCTGCTGCCGGCGCCGGTCTTCCGTGTGACGGCGAACATCCAAGCCCGGCGGCGTCTCGGCCTGACCGCGACCCTGATCCGCGAGGATGGCCGTGAGGGCGACGTCTTCACGCTCATTGGACCGAAGAAGTTCGACGTTCCCTGGCGCGAACTGGAGACGAAGGGCTGGATCGCCGAGGCGGAGTGTCATGAAGTGCGCGTGGCCCTGCCGGACGCGCTCAAGATGGAATACGCCGTCGCGGAGCAGCGCGAGAAGTATCGCATCGCCAGCGAGAATCCTGCCAAGGAAGACGTGATCGTTCGATTGCTCGAGCGCTACACCGACAGCCGGGTGCTGATTATCGGCCAGTATCTGAAGCAGCTGCGCCATATGAAGAAGCGGTTCAACCTGCCGCTGATCACCGGCCAGACGCCGAACACCGAACGCGAGCAACTCTACAACCAGTTTCGCAAGGGAGAGGTGAGACACCTGATCCTGTCGAAGGTCGGCAACTTCGCCCTGGATTTGCCGGACGCGAACGTGCTGATTCAGGTGTCGGGTACGTTTGGCTCCCGCCAGGAAGAAGCGCAGCGTCTCGGCCGCATCCTCAGACCCAAGAGTCGCGGCGAGATCGCCCACTTCTACACCCTCGTGACCCGCGACACGCGCGAACTGGACTTCGCCCATCATCGCCAGTTGTTCCTCACCGAACAGGGTTACAGCTATAACATCCTCGACGAGACCGACGTGCAGAAGCGGATGCAGATGACCGGCTAACTGGTGATTGAAGATTGTTGATTGAAGATTGATGATTGATGTGAAGCATCTCTTGCTGTCCTCAATCGTCAATCATCAATCAACAATCTTCAATCCTCTGCGGGGTGATGAATGCACGATCAGTTCGAGCGTCCTTCGGCGGGGGCGCGAATCCCGGTGAAACTGCATCGCCGGGTCTGTCTGATTCAGACCGAGGACGCGGTCCTCGCTGAAGAATTGCTCGCGCGCAAGAAGATTGCCCAGGATGTCGTTGGCCGGCTGACCGATCGTGTCCTGCTCGTCCGTCCGGGACGCATCGAGTCCGTCATTCAGGAACTGCAGAGGATGGGGCATACACCCCAGGTGCTGAGCCGTTGACGGTCCATGACTGAACGCGATCCCTCCTACTGGCCCAGCTTGCTGGAGCGAACTCTGCGGCGCTATGACGAGGAGCTTCTTCGCAGCGTCGTCGGCCGGCTCCTGCGTCCGCGCAATTTCTGGCCGCGCGACGAACTCATCTCCCGCTGCATCGCCACCACCAGCGACGTCACCATCATCGAACGCCGGCTCAAGGACTTCGATCCCGCCGAACGCCGGCTTCTGGCGCTGATCGGCCACTCTCGCCAGCCGCTGTGGCGCCTGGGCAATCTCGTCGAGATGATGCTCGCGCTCGGCCAGGAAGACGGCCTGCGTCCCATCTTCTCTCTGCTCGAGGCGTGTCTGCTCTTTCCCTGGCTGCCGGGCGAGACCGGCGACGAGTCGCGACGTCCCGGGCTGAAAACCTTCCAGCAATGGCTCGCCTTCGGCGGCGCGGAGGGGCTGTTCGTCTTCGCCCATCCCATGGCAATGCAGCGCGCCGTCGGCGAGGACCTCGGCCTGGAATGTCCCGAGACAGTGAGCGTTACCGGCGCTGTGTTGGAGTCCGACGGGCTGGACTGGCCGTTGCGGCTGGCGGTCCTGTGGCAGCAAGCGGCGACAGCGCCGTTGCGGCGAACTCAGCAGGGCGACTTCTTCAAGCGCGACCTCGACCGCCTCGACAACGATCCGCTGCTCAACACACCCTCTGCCGAGGGACTGCCGAACGTTCCCGACGCCGCCCACCTTGCCGTTCCTCTGGGACTCGCCCTGGGGCTGCTCAAGGAGCAGGAGGGCGACGTCAGCGCCGGCGCTTTCTCGCCCGAGTGGGAGGAGGGCCTGTTCGCGCTGCTCGCGTCGCTGTGGCAAGCGCTGCCGCTGTTGCGGGACTGGAATCCCCTCGAAGGCTCCCGCCACGGTGAACCCGTCGGCAATCCCTTTCCCTCCGCGTGTTTGCTCGCGCTGCTGCTGCTGGGCCGAATGGCCGAGGATCAGTGGACGACTCCAGAGGCACTGCAAGCCTGGATCGCGGCGCATCATCCATTCTGGAAAGACCAGGACGTGCGTCCCTCCCGGCAGCGCGACTGGATGAGCGGCTTCCTCCTGGGGCTGGCGTATCAGTTGCGGCTGGTCCAGGCGGCACGGACGGCGGAGGAAACCTGGGCAGTTCGTCTGTCGCCGGTCGGCCATTACCTCCTCGGGCTGGGTGGCGCGCTTCCTGTGGTGCCAGCGTTCCCGCGTACGCTGCTGGTCCAGCCCAACCTCGAGATTGTCGCCTATCGTCAGGGCCTGACGCCGTCGCTGATCGGCTTCCTGGCTCGCATCGCTTCCTGGCAGAGCATGGGGAGCGTGTGTCTGCTGCAACTGGGGCCGGAGAGTGTCTATCGCGCCCTGGAAAGCGGCCTGACGTTCGAGACCATCCTGCAAACGCTGGAGAAACACAGCACCCGGCCGACGCCGCCGGCCGTGGTCGATTCGCTGCGGACCTGGGCCGACAAGCGCGACCGGATCACGATCTATCCGTCATCGGCGCTGCTGGAGTTCAGCACCAAGGAGGACCTCGACGGCGCTTTGTCGCGCGGCTTTCCCGGAGTGCGGATCGGCGATCGGCTCGCGGTAGTGGCCAGCGAGTCCAGTATTGATTACACCCTGTTTCGGCTGACGTCGTCGCGCGATTATGCCTCGCGTCCGGAGCAGTGCGTCGAGGTGGGCGAAGATGGTGTGACGCTGACGGTGGACCTGGCGAAGTCGGACCTGCTGCTGGAGAGCGAGTTGGCACGGTTCGCGGAGCCAATCGATCGGCCATCGAGCAATGGCCGGCGGCGTTATCGTCTGACGCCCGCGACCCTGGGAGCGGGCCGGGCCGTTGGCGTGAATCTGTCGGCGCTGGAGGCGTGGTTCCAGCAGCGCGCCGGCCAGTCCGCTTCTCCGGCGGCGATGCTGCTGCTGACGGCAGGCCAGGAGTCGGCTCGTTTGCGATCCGTTCTGATCCTGAACCTCGCCACAACGGAACTGGCGGACGGATTGATGCAGTGGCCGGCGACGCGCGAGTTGATCGCCGAGCGCCTGGGGCCAACCAGCCTGAGCATTGCGGCGGAGAATGTGGCGCTTCTGAAAGAGCAACTGGCACTGCTGGGGATGAGCGTGAATGAAGGGGCCGGCGAGTGAGACTTTTTTGCCGCTTGCGGGAAAAAAGATCCAGCCGTGTGCGGCTCATAGCTGCCGCCCACGGCTGGAAGATGCAAACCGGGTCAGTACCCCCAAGGGGATTCGAACCCCTGTCTTAGCCTTGAGAGGGCTATGTCCTAGGCCTCTAGACGATGGGGGCGACTTCTCATGTGATAGTAGCGAGCGATGACGCGCTGTCAAGAGGGGCCTCCCGCGAGTGGGTGCTGATGGACGAAATTCGTGCTTTCGATCAGATCCAGGCCGGCGACGTCGATACCGTCGGCGGCAAGGGACTCAGCCTCGGTCTCATGATCCGGGCCGGCCTGCCCGTGCCGCCCGGCTTCTGCATCAGCACGGCCGCCCATCGCCGGCTCAAGGGCCGGCTGCCTCTCGAAGACCCCCTCACCGGCGCCATCGCCGACGCCTATCGCCGTCTCGGCGGCGGCCTTGTCGCCGTTCGTTCTTCCGCCACGGCCGAGGATGGCGCCACAACCAGTTTCGCCGGCCAGCAGGAGACGATTCTCGGCGTCAATGGCGAAACGGCGCTCCTCGAATCCGTCGCTCGCTGCTGGGAATCGCTCGATACCGAACGCGCTATTGCCTATCGCAAACAGCAGGGCGTGGCCGATGCCGGCTCGTCGATGGCCGTCGTCGTGCAGCAACTCGTTATCGCCGAGGCCGCCGGCGTGCTGTTCACGCGCGATCCGCTCGATCCCACCGGCAAGCAGATGCTCGTCGAGGCAGCCTGGGGCCTGGGTGAGACCGTTGTCTCCGGCCATTGAGCGGAGGCGGGAATGTCGCCTCCGTCAGTCGCGACGACCTTGAATGAGTGGCCGTGCAGGTGGATCGGATGCGACTCTTGTCCCACGTTCCCGAAACGGATGCGAACCCGCTCTCCCGTTTTCGCGATTAAGGGGGCCGTCCCGGGATATGCCTTACCGTTGAACGTGAAAATGTTGAAGTCTGTCATGACATTCGGATTGGGCGTTTTACTGCCGGGGGCTACGAACCACTCGTTAAGAAATATGGCGTAGTCACGATCTATTTTCTTCTCTCGATGTCTTGGGTGAATGATGAAGAATCCCATAGATCCCATTCCCATCTGCACCATCTCGTCTCCATGCGAGTGGTACATCTGCGTACCATGTTGCTTCAGCGTGAACTCATAGGCAAAGGTTTCCCCTGGCTTGATCGACGGCTGGTTAAGTCCCTGTATCCCGTCCATACCGCTGGGAAGAATCAGCCCGTGCCAGTGCACAGCTGTTCCTTCTGGAAGTTTGTTCGTGACGAGGATTTTGACCCGATCGCCTTCAACCGCTTCGATCGTCGGTCCCGGTGTCTGACCGTTGTAGCCCCACGCGTTAATGACCATGCCGGGAGCCATTTCGTGCTGGATGACTTCAACGGTTAGCCGGAAGACTTTGATGCCTTTTTCCATCGTGAAAGACAGCGTATTGCCATTGGGTGTCGAAACCGGCATGTAAGGTAGTTCTCGAGCGACCGCACTCGCGTGGAGGCGGCTATGCGGCAGCGGCAAGGCCGCAACCGCAAAGATGGCGCCCATTAAAATAAGAGTAAATCGGAACTTCATTGTTTTCCTCCATGATGTGAATGGCTAGGCGTCATCGTCTC
>JBBSDR010000218.1:0-8066 GCA_038240465.1 Gemmatales bacterium | reverse complement strand
TTTCTTGCCGCTTGCGGCTTAGCGGATCGCCCGCTAACGCCCGCTAAGCCGCAAGCGGCGGGAAGTTATTTCGCCGTCGGTCCTAAGCATCACCGCTGACACAGGCAAGCACTCGCACTGGAAGGGTCATCCCTTCTCCGGACCCGAACTGGCCCACAACTGTTGCACCCGCTCCGTAAGCTGGTCTCCCCGGGTCATTCGCAACAGGGTGCGCCGCAACTGCAAGCCGCGCTGCATGACAAGGGCAGTTGCCGTCCGATGAGGCAAAGGAATGTCAACAAAGACGTCCCGGTCGGCAAAACGGGTCAGCGCGTCGCTCAGCAGCGGAGGCCCAGCCTCAGCCGTGGCGATGCACGGACCGATCTGCCGGGCTTGCATGCCGCGCCGTGTTGTGAGGTAGCCGATGACCGCGCCGCCGCGCCGCACTACATGCATCTCCTCGGGCCTCTCGTGAAAGAGGGCGAACAAGAGACGCCGCCGATCCGTCCCCGTCACCACAGCGTCGAGACGATAGACGGCCTCCCACAATTGGCGTTCACCCGGCTCCACGAGGAGTTCCCTGTCGCCGCGAATCGGTCTGCCGCTGAAACGGCCGATTGGAAATTGCTCGACGAAGCCGAGACTGCGATAGAGCGGCTCACCCCTCTCCGTTGCATCGAGCCGAATGCTGCGAACGCCCACACGGTCGAGAAAGGCAAGCGCCTGCGCCATCAAGGCCCGGCCAATCCCCTGGCCGCGCCGCGATTCTTCCACGAGCATCATTCCCACCCAGGCGATGTCTCCGAAGACGCACGTCGTCACCGTGCCACAGGCGACACTGTCCTGTTCGGCGACGAAACAGCCGTCCGGCTGCAGACGCAGGAACCTGGCCCAGTCGGCGACGGTCTGGTTCCAACCCGTTTGCTGCCGCAACCGTAAGCCGAGTTCCAGGTCGTCGAACGTCATCGGACGGATGCGGATCATGTGCGGCCGATTCTCCTGGATTTGGTGTGTTGTGGTCCGTTGACCTCGCGCACGGCGTCCTTTACACTACATAGTCGGAGCAATTCCACCCAGTGAGTAAGCATGCTGACGGCACGCATCATTCCCTGTCTGGACGTGAAGGACGGACGAGTCGTCAAGGGCATCAACTTTCTCGGCCTGCGCGACGCCGGCGATCCCGTCGAGGTGGCGCGCCGCTATGAGGAAGAAGGGGCCGACGAACTGGTATTCCTCGACATCAGCGCCAGCCATGAAGGCCGGCAGATCATGCTCGACGTGGTGCGGCGCGTCTCCGAGGAGATTTTCATGCCGTTCACCGTCGGTGGCGGCATCCGGACCCTCGAAGACGCGACACGACTGATCCAGGCCGGCGCCGAGAAGGTGAGCATCAACTCGGCCGCGGTTCGCACGCCGGAGTTGATCGCCGAGGTCGCTCGCAAGTTCGGCCGGTGCGCCACGGTGGTCAACATCGATCCGAGGCGGGTCCAGCAGGAAGGGAACGAGGTCTGGGAGGTCCACATCAACGGAGGGCGTGTGCCGACCGGACTCGAAGCGGTGGCCTGGGCGAAACGTGTCGAGGAACTCGGCGCCGGCGAGATCGTCCTCACCTCGATGGACGCGGATGGGACGAAGAATGGCTACGATCTGCCCATGACGCGCGCCGTGTCCGCCGCCGTTCGCATCCCCGTTGTCGCCAGCGGCGGAGCGGGCAGTCCCGAACATTAGTTTCAGGCGCTCACGGCCGGCGGGGCGGACGCCGCCCTGGCCGCGAGCATTTTTCACTATCGCGAGTACAGTATTGCCGCGACCAAGGCTTATCTCGCCGAACGCGGAGTGCCGGTCCGGCTCGTCTCCTCGAACTGACACCTGGGAGTTCATCCATGAGCAATCCCGTCGAACAGGTCGAACAAGATCCGCGAATCGAACTCGACGCTCGGGGCACCGCGGAAGCGCGCGTCGCCAATGGAGAGGGCGGCGACCGTCCCGCGCGCGGGCCCGTCGATCCGAAGAAGGAACCCGAGGTCAACAAACTGTTCCGCATGGTCATGAAGTACGAAGGCTCTGACCTGCATCTCAAGGTCGGCCAGCCGCCGATGATGCGCCTTCGCGGCGACATTCGCCGCATGGAGATGCGGCCGCTGACGCAAGAAGACATGGAGCGGCTGCTCTTGCCGGGATTGCAGCCCAAGCACAAGAAGATCCTCGACGAGGAGGGCGGAGTCGATTTCTCGTATGTCATCGGCCAGGACGAGTGCCGTTACCGCGTGAGTCTCTTCCGCCAGCGCGGCCGGCTGTCGCTGGTCGCGCGGCGCGTCAACAACTCGATTCCGAACTTCAAGGACCTCGGCCTGCCCGAGGCGATCGAGAAATTGTGCCAGTTCTCGGAAGGGCTGGTGATCCTGGCCGGCGTCACCGGCTCCGGCAAATCGACGACGATCGCCTCCATGATCGACTACGTCAACGAACGCGAGGCGCTGCACATCCTCACGGTCGAGGACCCCATCGAATTCACCTACACCGACAAGAAAGCCTACATCAACCAGCGCGAGATCGGCCTGGACTGCATCGACTGGCACAAGGCGCTCAAGGACGCCGTGCGTCAGGACCCCGACGTGATCCTCGTCGGCGAGTTGCGCGACGTCGAGACATTCGAGGCGGCGATTCACGCGGCCGAGACCGGCCACCTGGTGTTCGGCACCATTCACGCCTCGAGTGCGGCGACGACGATCAACCGCATCCTCGACCTGTTCCCGCCGACCAAGCACGCGGCCATCCGCGCTGCTTTGGCGAACAACCTCAAGGCGATCGTGGCACAGAAGCTGGTCAAGGGGCTGAAGAAGGGACGAGTGCCGACCAACGAGATCATGATCGTCAACCCGATCGTGAGGAAGCTGATCTCGGAGGGCGAGGACGCCAAGCTCGTCGATGCGATCAAGATCTGCTACCAGGAAGGCATGATCGATTTCACCGAAAACCTGCGTCAACTCGTCGAGCGCGGCGAAATCGACAAGCCGACGGCGCTGGAAGTGGCGCCGAGTCCCGAGCAGTTGAAGATGGCGTTCAAGGGCATCAAGGTCGCCGCTCCGGGTATTCTGTAAGGCAAGTTCCGCCAGTCCCGATGCTGAGGGCGGGAACCTCCCACTCGCCCTCATCGTCCGGGAAAGGAGAGGCATGTCAGTCACTGTCCCGAACCAGGCCGAACCGCGCCGGACTCTCAATCGGCTGCTCGCGCAATGCGCTACCCAGGCCAATCTGACGGCTGAACTGAGCGACCGGCTTTATGAGGCGAGAACACCAGATAGGGTGGGAGCCGTCAGGAGCCTGTCCCAGGTTTCGGACGCGGCGCGTAACACCGTCAAGGTCTTGCAGGATGGTTGGAAACAGGCGCGAGAACTACCCCAGGGTGCTGATCGCGAACTCCATCAGCAGTGTACGACGGTAATTCTTGGCTGTTATGACTACGTCCTCGAATCGATGCGGCTGGCCTGGACACTGGCCTCTCAAGCGGAGGAACTGGGGGCCGAAAAACTCCTCGAAGAACTCAGCGAGTTAATTGCCACTGTCGAACAACTTCGGGAAACCGTTCGGGCCACGGCGCGAACGGCTAAACCCTGGCAACTCGGCAGGTTTCCCTCCCTTACGGTCAACTGGGCAGGTTACGAGGCTGTCGCCTCGACGGCGTTGGCCGTCGGCGCAGTTGCCGGCATCCTGTGTTCGTGGTCGGGAACTGCTCCCCTGTGGCTGGGAGGATTGCTTGGGTATCTCGGAGTCTGCTCCCTGGCCGCCCTTTCGGCATCGAGCCGTGCGCGAGAAGCCCTGTGATCGAGTTTCTGAAGAGATTGTTCGGGATTGTCGCGGCATCATCCCGGCTGACTTCGGCCGGGGCGACAACCGGTGGTCTGGCACTACTGTTCGCACCGGCTCTTGACCTGGATCCTCACCTTGCTTTCCTTGCGGGCTTCTTGCTGCCTCTTGCTCCTCTCACCTTCTGGTTGACTTCCGAAAAGGCGATGAAACGACGGTTGCAAACCCTTCAGCAGTGGAAGCAGGAGGGACTGATTCAGGCCAAGGAATACGACCAACTCCGCAAGCAGGCCCTGCGTTGGTATGGAGAACGACTCTACGGTCCGGCTCAGCCGGAGGAATCCGCTCAGTCACCGACACCGTCTGCCGGTAATCCTTCCACAATCGCACCTCCCGCACCCCAGCATCCGCCGCCCTGAGACCGTAGTTCACCGAGGACCTGCGGCAATTCGTCGAGCGCGGCGAAATCGACAAGCCGACGGCGCTGGAAGTGGCGCCGAGGCCCGAGCAGTTGAAGATGGCGTTCAAGGGCATCAAGGTCGCCGCGCCGGGAATTCTGTGAGAGACGAAGCGCGCGAAACGGCAAGCAAGTAGAGGTCTTGCTTGCCATTTTCGCGATCTTCCAGTCATGGGGGAGAGCGATTCACTTCAAATAGCTCAGGGAAGAAGTTCAACAGCAATGTCGGTGCATCGAAGCAGTTTCGCGTCGTTCGTCAGGAACAGGCCGCAACCTGCCTCCACCGCCGCGGCCAGATGGATAGCATCAGGCGACTTGAAATTGTGAGCGGCGCGAATGTGAGTCGCTTTGTCATATGCTGTCTCGTTGATCGGAACGAAATGCATGTCCGGTTGAGTGAAGAAAGTATCCCACTTCGCCAGGAGAGCGGTATCCCCAGACTGAATCGGCCGGACCCGGCATTCCAATCTTGTCAGATTCGAGAACCCGATCAAATCTCCTCCCGCTCGCAGTGTCGCGAGTCGAGAGACAGCTCGCTTGTTGTACGTCCCGGTGAAGTCCAGATAGTAAATCAGAACCACGCTATCGCAGTAGACAACCACCGAGGCTACTCCTTCTGCTTGCGTTCCTCTTCTAATTGACGCCAGACCTCTTCGAGTTTATCGTCTTCTCCTCGAAGGTCTTCGATGAGCGATTCCGCATCAATGTCCGTCATGAACTGATGCCCCGACTCCTCCAGTTCCCTGCGAAGCCGTTGAAGGCACTGCCACCAGTCCTCCTTCAACTCTGCCGGCTGCGCCACCGCCTGGATCGTCACCTGAACCGGTCCCGGCGGCAGGGACGGCTTCTCGTCCAGCACGAGAGTGCCGTCCGGCGTAAGCGTTCCGCGAAGGATCACCGCCTGAGTGTCCATTGTTCGCCCTCCTCTATTTCTTCTCTCCGCCGCGTTCGGGACGCAGCGACCGGACGACGGTCCCGGCCTGCCACATCTCGCTCTCCGCGACCTCCTTCAGTTCCTTCTCCAGCAGCGCTCGATAGTCCGGCCGGCTGTTGCACTCCAGCGTTCGCTTCGTCTCCTCGCCCGCCTCGACCTTGCGATACAACTCCTCGAACAGCGGCTTGACAATGTCGCGGAAACGCTTGAACCAGTCCAGGGCGCCGCGCTGGGCCGTCGTCGAACAGTTGGCGTACATCCAGTCCATGCCGTTCTCCGCAATCAGCGGATACAGGCTCTGCGTCGCCTCCTCGACCGTCTCGTTGAAAGCCTCAGACGGGCTGTGTCCGTGTTCGCGCAGCACTTCGTACTGGGCCAGCCAGAGACCGTAGATCGCGCCCATGAGGACGCCGCGCTCGCCGGTCAGGTCGCTGACGACTTCCTTGTGAAACGTCGTCTCGAACAGATACCCCGAGCCGATGGCGATGCCGCACGCCAGGCAACGGTCGCGGGCCCGGCCCGTCGCGTCCTGATGAATCGCGAAACTGGCGTTGATGCCCTTGCCTTCGAGGAAGTGACGCCGGACCGTCGTGCCGGACCCCTTCGGCGCCACCAGGATCACGTCGATGTCCTGCGGCGGGGCCACGCCCGTCTGATCGCTGTAGACGATGCTGAAGCCGTGCGAGAAATACAGCGCCTTTCCTTTCGTCAGCAGCGGCTTGAGGGTGGGCCAGTAATCTTTCTGGCCGGCGTCGGACAGCAGATACTGAATAATCGTCCCGCGCTGGGCGGCCTCGGCCAGGTCGAAGAGCGTCTCGCCGGGTTTCCAGCCGTCCTGCACCGCCAGGTCCCAGCTCTTCGTTTTGGGACGCTGGCCGACGATGACCTTGACGCCGTTGTCCTTCATGTTGAGGGATTGGCCACGGCCCTGAACGCCGTAGCCAAGCACCGCCACTGTCTCGCCGCCGAGAATGCTTCGCAGCTTCTCCGGCGGGTAGTCTGAACGCTCGACCACCATTTCGACGCAATCGCTGATCTTGATCTGCCGCATGAGTGAAAACCTCCTCGTTGTGGCAGTAATTGTAGAGGCGCGAAGAAAGTACGCACACGGGGAAAATGTATTTGCGAATGGGAAAGGCCGATGGTACGAATTAGTTTCTACCCCCGACGCCCCGTCCTCATGTACAGGAGTCTTCAGGCCGCCATGACTCAAGGCGCTTATCGTCTCATTGCCGACGCTCACCTCGACCTGGCCTGGAACGCCCTGGACTGGAACCGCGATCTGCGGCTTTCCGTGGCCGACATTCGCCGCCGCGAACAGGAACAGGGCATGACGCAAAAAGGGCGGGGCTGCGGCACCGTCTCGTTCCACGACCTTCGCAAAGGGCGCGTCGGCCTGTTCATCGCCACCCTGCTGGCCCGTCTGCTGCGGCCCGGGCTGATGCCTGCCGTCCAGCGCTACGAGTCGATGGAAGGGGCCCAGGCGGCTGCGTATGGCCAACTGGCCTACTACCGCACCCTCGAAAAGGAGGGGCTGCTCCGCTGGATCAAGGATTGGCCAACGCTCGAAACTCATGTCGAACGCTGGCGTACCTATCCCGAGGAACAGATCGAGAACGAGCCGCTCGGCTTCATCCTGTCGATGGAGGGAGCCGATCCGGTGCTTCGGCCCGGTGAAGTGCAGGAGTGGTGGGACGCCGGCCTGCGCATCATCGGCCCGGCCCACTATGGCGTCAGCCCCTACGCGCACGGCACCGGCACCGAGGGCGGGTTCTTCCCTGAAGGGCCAGCCTTGCTCAAGGAGATGCAGCGCGTCGGCATGATCCTCGACGTGACGCATCTTTCGGATCAGTGTTTCGATGAGGCGATGGAGATTTACGGCGGACCCGTCCTGGCGAGCCATCACAACTGCCGCGCCCTCGTCCCCGATCAGCGGCAGTTGACCGACGAGCAAATCAAGAAGCTGATTCAGCGCGGCGCCGTCATCGGCGCGGCGATGGACACCTGGATGCTCGTCCCCAACTGGCAGCGCGGCAAGACGACTCCGGAAGAGTCGGGCGTCTGCCTGGCGACCGTGGTCGATCACATCGATCGCGTCTGTCAACTGGCCGGCAACGCCCAGCATGCCGCCCTGGGAACAGACCTCGACGGCGGTTTCGGCAAAGAGCAGTCGCCCCTCGATCTCGACACAATTGCCGACCTGCAGAAGGTGCCGGGTCTGCTGCGCCAGCGCGGCTACGACGAGGACTCCATTGAGGGAATCCTGTATCGCAACTGGGTTCGCTTCTTCGAGCGGGCATGGACGCATCCCGGTTAATGACCAATGACCGATGACCGATGACCAATGACCGATGACCGATGACCGATGACCGATGACCAATGACCGATGACCAAATTCTGCTGCCGCACGCGAGATCATCGAAGGCGACACAGCCCCAGCACTTGAACCCGCTGAGACGCGAACGATAATCCTCTTGGTTGGTCATTGGTCATGGGTCATTGGTCATCGGTCATTGGTCATCGGTCATTCCGAATTCCGAGTTGGCTTTGCTGAAGGAGGGGGACTGGACTCGCGGTGGGGGTGAGGCTTAGAATGCTTTCACGGAACAGCTTCCTCCCCACACCATTCCCCCCTCTCTCGCTCAGTGATCTGAAGGGTTCCGAAACAAGAATTATCCTTCTCCTCGTTCGCGCTGCGCATCCGCCGCTCGCTGGGTGGATGTGTTCTCTGGGCAGGGGCAAACGTGGGTTCGTTTCCCATCACGACGTTCGTGCTGCTGTTGCTGGTGCAGGGAGCGGGCAGTCTGTCTCTGGCGCTGCTGCTGGGGACGCTGTTCGTCTATCGCCGTCTGCCCGCGCTGCTGTTCTGGGCGCTGTCCTGGCTGTGCA
>JBBSDR010000217.1:0-8092 GCA_038240465.1 Gemmatales bacterium | reverse complement strand
CGCGCGCGTGGGAGGCCGAGCCGACCAGCTGGCCCGTGACGTGCGCCCCGACGCCGCGAAGGTGGAGGAACTGTTCTTGTGGGGCTACGGCCGCAAGCCGACGCCCACGCAGATGAAGCTCGCCCTGGCGGACATCGCGGAGAACGCCCGGAACAAGAAGCTTGCTTACGAGAACATTCTCTGGGCGCTGATCAACACGCGAGAGTTTCTGTTCAATCATTGACCGAGAGTCCCGTCTCCACTTCGGACGAGGTGTCGAAGGTGAGCCACTTCGAGGCACCGCAACAATGCGACCATTCACAACCTGCTTCGGTCCGACACGCCGAAGCAGCGAGCAAGGGGTTTGGACGCGTCGGTCTTATCGACCGACGCGCGCAACGAGCGTTATTCTCAAGGGGCCAGAAACCCCGAGCCGCCGCGCGTTCGGAGTCAATTGCTTTGTCGATCATCACTTCTTGTTCAAGAATCGCTCATGTCACCACGCTCCGGATGACCTTTCCCTGGCACAACCGCAATGGCCGGCCGAGTGCGTCAGTTAGCTCGGTGTCGGTCGCGATGCCGAGGCAGTGGTAGATCGTCGTGACCACGTCCTGCGGGCTGACCGCGCCGTCGATCGGGTAGGCGGCGCGGCGATCGGAGCGGCCGTGAACCATGCCCGCGTTGATGCCTGCGCCGGCGAGGACCAAGGAGTAACAGCGGCCCCAGTGGCCTCGGCCCCCCTCCCTTTCGATCAGCGGCGCTCGACCGAACTCGCCCATCCAGACGACCAGAGTTTCGTCGAGCAGGCCCCGCGTGGACAGGTCGTCGAGCAAGGCCGAGAAGGCACGGTCGAGCGCAGCGGCCAGGGGCGGCAGGCGTTCGCGGTTCTTGTAGTGCAGGTCCCAGCCGCCGGGAACTTCCTCGCCGTTCCAGTAGACAGTGACCAGCGGCACGCCTTGCTCAACGAGTCGGCGTGCCAGCAGCACGCCCTGGCCGAACTTGTGCCGGCCATAGCGCTCGCGCACCTTGACTGGCTCGGCGTTCAGATCGAAGGCAGTCCGCGTCGTGGGCGCCAGGATCATGTTGAACGCCCGCTCCTGGTGTGCATCCATCGTGCGGCGGCCAGGCACGCTGTCGCTGCTGCGCCGGATCTGATCGAGCAGGCCGCGCCGGCCGCCGAGCCGCTCCAGAGGCACTTCGCGCGGCGGCGTGAGCGCCTGGACGCGGAAGTCGGAACGGTTGGGGTCCTGGAGGATGCGGAAAGGATCGCAGTTTTGACCAAGAAAACCCCCCCCCCCCCCGGCGAACGTCCTGCGGTGCATGTCGAGGAGCCAGACGTGGCCCGGCAGGGCCTGTTTGGCGCCGCGCAGCCGGGCCACCGCCGACCCCATGCACGGATAGTCATCGGCAGCGGGTCGAATGTCGTCGCCGTTGACGCGCGGATTCTTGTGGCCCGTGAGCGCCAGGTAGACGCTCTGGCCGTGGGCGCCGCCGGTGTATTCGTCGCTCACAGTGCGGATGATCGCGTAGCGGTGGGCCTGCTGCGCCAGGGCAGGCAACAGCGAGCTGATCCGCGTGCCGGGCACACTGGTGGCGATGGGCGGAAATTGGCCGCGCACCTCGGCAGGCGCGTCAGGCTTCAGATCGAAAGTATCCATCTGCGGCGGGCCGCCGCCCATGAAGAGCAGGATGCACGCCTTCGCTCGTCCCGCGCCCCGCGCCGGAGGCGTGGCTCCCTGGGCTTGAGCGCGGAACAGGTCCGGCAAGGCCAGGCCCACCGCACCCAGACCGCCGACTTGCAGGAAGTCACGCCGCGAGACACCGTCGCACCAGCGCTGTTCAGAACCCAGAATGGTCAGCATCGGTAAACCTTCCGGTCAGGTCGTTGAGGGTTGCGTCAGCGTGTCAATCGAATCAGCCACGGCGTACCCTCGTCAGGGTTCGACCTTCACGCCACTGAGCGGCTCCTTGCAGACCGCCTCCCAGGCCAGCTCCTGGAGGAGACGATGCAGTTTCTCACTCTTTGAATCCTTTATCACCAGACCCACGGGGGTGCGGCGATAGATGACGGCAAAGTGACAGTAGGCATTGAGCAGTTCCACCGGCGGCCTTGCGTGTCCAATGGAGTCGGCAAACAGGTCGTCCTGCGTTTTCAACCCCTCAACCTCCCCGGCGGCGACCTTCTCTCGCAGCGCGATCACGGCGTCCGCCACCGGCACGACAAAGACCACCTGCTTGCCGAGCCGTTTGTTCAATGCCTGCACCTGATCGCTGGCATTCTTGAGATAGGCGCCGTGGAGAAACAGCGCTTGCTTGCTGGTCAGCGCGTTCCAATTCGTTTTCTCGCGGCCCTTTTCAGGCATCGGAAAATCCGGGGCATCGTAAGGCAACCAGCCCACCTGGGCCAGGACTCGGAGGTCTGGATTGTGTTTCATGGCTCGTTCGACCAAATCGTCGAGAGCCTTGTCGGCCTTGTCATGGATCCTGAACCACGGGTTGCAGGCGACGACATCCACCTTGACGGCCGCCAGGGGATCTCCACCGCGAAGGTGGCCTTTGATTTCCGCCGACCTTGCCATGACCGCCAGGTGGTGATCGACGAAGTTCTGAAAGCTGTTCCCGGTGATCAGGACGTGCTGCCCTTTGTCAATGGGCGTTGCCAGCTTCCCAGAGGGTTTGTGTTCCCCAACCGTTCCAACGGTAAACGTTCGCTCAATGGTGGTCAGGTTCCCCTGGCGGTCCTTCACGGAGACCGTCAACTTGCCGTTGGGGAGCTTCGTGAGCGGCCTGGAAAGCATCAGCTCCCACACCCCTGGTGTCTTTCCCTTGAATCTCGACGCCAGGTTCTCGCCCGCAGCCGCGCCGTCCAGTGGGAAGTCGGCCACAACCCGGAAGCTGTCCATGTCCAGGCCAGTGTCATAGTCGTGCATGCCTACCACGATCCGCGTTAGCGGAACGTTGATGCCGGGCCTGGGGTAGGTGAGCGTCAGTGTCGGCCGGTTGTCGTCCTGCATCCAGCCAAAGCCGCGTTCTTGCGGCTTCGCCGGATCATAATCCAGGTCGATCGGGCAGCCCAGATCGATCCAGCGATAGATTGTCCTTCGATCTTCGTCGTTCAAAGGAGCGACCTTGATCTTGTGACCATCAGGGCCCACATAGGCGCCCGCCACGGCCTCCGGCGGCGGCATGATACTGCCCGTATATCCAACAACAGAACGCTTGCGACTCTGCGGCGTGTTGGCGACCGGCTGCCCTTTCAACTGCAAGGAGTCATGATTGCCTGGCACCGTTTCGATCGCGAAGTCGTCGTTGCTGAAACCATCCGTGCGCTGGCCAAAGATCTTCCAGACCAACAGGCTGCGCCGCGATTGCAAAGGCCAGACATAGCGCGAGCCGCGGCCATAGCTATCAGCGCCGGTCCCCAGCACTTTATGGCCGTACTTTCCCTTGTGATCCATGACCAGGCGGAAGTATTGATTGGGCAGCCTGGCCTGAGGATACATACCGGAGTATTCTTCCAATCGAGTGTCGTCCAGGACCAAATTGCCGGCAGGCTTCTCCCACTTCTGTGTGTGGCAGGCGACACAACTGCGGTCGAGAATCGGCTTGACGTCTCGGTAATACTCCACATTCTTGATGTCCTTCTCAAACCGCAGGCCGGTTTCGTCCTTGCTATCCCATTTCTTGCCCGATTGGTCGTTCGCCTTGGCGGTCAAGAGCGGCGTTTGCTTCGTCAGATCGAAGATGGGATAATCGGGGCGGCCGGCAGCAGTCTTCTCGAACAGTGTCGGCTCCTGACTGTGAGCGTGGCAGCCCCCACAGTTGGTTCGGATTTCACCGGGACGCAGTTGGTGCCACGTCTGCGCCGTGTTCAAGACCATGCCGTGCTTGTCGAGCGTCTGTAAAGTCCAGGCAACGTCGGCGGGGATTTTGGCCATAAAGCTCGTGTCGGGGTTGCCGTCGGGATCGAGGGGCTGGCCGCCCGTCGCTGACGCTTCCGGCTCGTTGAACTTGCGCACCGGGAACTCACCGAGAATGCGCATCCGCTCCATGGCCTGACTGCGGAACAGACGACCCGCCTTGGGTCCGTTGCGTCGATCCGTCGTCGGTTCCAGGATGACAATGCGGAGCGCATGAATATCGCCATTTTTATACAAGCCCGCATCCCCACCCTGGTAATGCGGGTCGCGCCCGCCCAGGTCGAAGGGAACCGGCTTCTTATCGCCTGGCCAGGCGGCCGTCACACTCCCCCTGGCAACCCGCCCGTCAGGGAAACTCTCGCGCTTGTAAAGGCTCGACGAGCCAACGAGTCCAAACGGCGTTCCCTCCGGCAGGTGCGGCGACAGCTTGCCATCATTGGCCAGCGGCTTCAGGGTGCGGGGTTCCTTGACACCGTGAATGCGCTTGTAGGACACGAGCGCCCGAGGCCATTGGGCGTCATACCTGGGGTCGTGCTTGATCGACAGCATTTGCCCCGGCTCGTGAATCGGCTTGCCGGATTTGATCAGGTAAATGCCGGCGTCCACGTCGTGGTCACCCTTTGGGCGAGCATTCCAGATCGTCAGCAGGTGATTGTCCGGCGCCGCGGAAGGATGGGTCACCTTACCAACCCAGGGTCCGTCCCTGGTCAGTCGAGCAGCCGTATCATCGCCGTCATCGGCGAAACACGTCACCTGCTGCATGAGTAGCGGCGAAAAGGGGAGCCTTGCCAGTCGGGTCCTCTGGCGGTTGGGAAGGTCCAGAGGGAATGCCGGACCATTGCGCGGGTCCTGCATGTACGCCGGCCCAAAGCGAGGATAGGCTGTCCGTTCCACAGGAACTTTCACATAAGTGCAAAAGCCCTGCGTCCCCACTCCCCCATAGTAGGCACCCACGACAACATCACCATCCGAGAGTTGCGTGTGAAAATGAAAGGCAGTGCTGATAAACGAACTGATGATCGGGTCCCAGTTCGTGCCGTCGGGATGAATGCTCCACAAACCCCACGACAAGGTGTCGCGTTGTCCCTGGTTTTCCAGGGTGCTGAACATGACCCGCCCGTCGCGCAGCACAACGGGGTGCAGGGCGGCGCCAATGTTCAGATGGCCGATCGGCTCCACGTTGCTGCCGTCGTCGTCCATGACAAACAACTGCAAGTTGACGTTGAAGCCGTTATTGGTTGGCCGAGGCGAGATGAAGCCGTGGCGATTGCTCGTGAACATGATCTTGCCGCCCGGCAGCGGACACGGACCCATGTTGCACACGGGATAAGGCATCGTCGTCTTGCCGGGCTGGGCTTTCTGGAAATCCTCTGACCAGTGCGCCGCACCCGTGTTCGGCGAGAAGCCGCCACTGGTGATGCGGACAATCTTCCGAGTGGGGACATGGATCTTGTAGATGTCGGCGGCCGACGGGGCGAATCCGTGGTTGAAATGGGTGAGGTCTTGAAACAGCGAATAGTAGACCCATTCGCCGTCAAAGGAGACCATCGGATCGGTTACCGAACCCTTGCCGCCGGATACCAGGACCTCTTCGCGGCCATCGGGGTGCAGCAACATCAAGTCGGCCCCCGGATTCATCTGCAGCGGGACCCCGGCCTGTGCCCATACCTTGGTCTTCTGCTGGCGCAGCAAGCGCACATAAACAATCGGATAGTCGAGCTTCACCGACGGATCGGTCGCGACGGCAGGCGGGTTCAGGTTCAACGAGGCATTGGCGCGCTTCGCCTCGGACTTGCCTACCACGCCCTGCGGACCTTTCGGCAAAGTGACAACGGGCGGCCGGCCATCCTGGGCAGTCAACGTCTGGGAGGTGACGAGCCAGACGATCCCAACGAGCAATGCCAGCCCGACTGCGACGCCCGCCGCAGTTTTGCTTTTCCTGATGAGCACGGGTTCAGAACTCCTTTGTTGAGGGCCGGGGGAGGGCTTCTCAGATCAACTCCTTGATCGGCTCGCAATCGTCCAGCAGGTGTACCGGCCTGCCCGTGTGGTCGGGCAGCGTCGTCGTGAGATCGATGCCCAGGCCGCGATAGAGAGTCGCCAGGAGGTTCTGCGGAGTGTAGGGGTTGCCGACCGGACGTTCGCCATGCTTGTCGGTCCGGCCAATGACCTGCCCCATCTGCAATCCGCCGCCAGCAATCAGGCTGAAGCCGGCGTGTGTCCAGTGTCCGCGGCCGTCGGGCGAGGCGCCACAACCGCCCTTCCCAACCACGGGATACCGGCCCATTTCGCCGCCGATCATCACTGTCACGTCCCTGTCCATGCCGCGCGCGTGGAGGTCGGTAATCAGGGCGTGAATCGCGCGGTCGAGGCGGGGCAGCTTGGCGCGCAAGCAAGGGAAGCCATTCTGGTGCGTATCCCAGCTCGTCGCGCTGATGTTGTCTTTGCAGATGCTTGTCGGCACCACACCGCCGAAGGTCAGAGTCACCACGGGGACGCCAGCTTCCACCAGCCGGCGAGCCTGAAGGAGACGAAGCGCCTCGCCCTCGCCGTAACGCGCCCGCAGCGTCTCCGGCTCGTGGCTGACATCGAAAGCCTCGCGCGCCCGCGGGCTGGTGACCATATCGAGGGCCTTCGCGGTGAACGAGTCCATGCCGTCCATGATGCCCTGGCCGGCGTCCATGTCGCGGTGCAGCTGGTCGAAACTGCGCATAAGCGCCTGGCGATCGTGCAGCCGTTCGAGCGTGACGCCGCGGCGCAGCGTCAGACTCTCCAGCTTCTCCCCAGGCACGAAAGCCTTGTGGGCCAGCCCCAGATAAGCGGGGCCGTTGCGGAACTCGTAGCCGGCCGTCTTGTCGAGGGCGACGTAGGTCGGCAAATCGCGCCGGCCGGAACCGTGACGCAGTTTGCTGACCACCGAGCCAAAGTCGGGGCGGGCCGCGCCACCCGCTTCGGTAGGCTTTTTGAACCCCGAGAACAACTCAACCGGGTCGTGGAAGTTCGGATTGAATTTCAGATTGCGGACCAGGGCCAGCTTGTCGGCGATCTGGGCCTGGAGCGGCATCAACTCGCAGATGTCGAAGCCGGGGACGTTGGTCTTGATCGGCTTGAACTCGCCGCGGTACTCGACCGGGGCGTCGGGCTTCATGTCATATGTGTCAATGTGGCTGGGGCCGCCCCACAGGTAGACGTAGATGACGGCCTTTGAGCCGGTCCGCGGCCCTCGCCCCCCTGAGCTGACGGCGCCGCGCGCTTTCAGTTGAAGCAACTCCGCCAGGGTCAGGCCGCCCAAACCCAGCGTGCCGAGCTTGAGGAAGTTGCGGCGAGAGAGGCCGTCGCAGAAGTGCAAGGGGTTCGCACCGAGGATGGTGAGCATCGGCGGCTTCCTTTCGCAGATGGCAGGCAGGACATGGGGTCCCTTGTGGCAGGTCGGTCCCGGTAGGAGGCGCAACTCATGTTGACGCGCAGGGCGATCCTGTGTCCAGCGAAAAAGAGAAAGCCTGAACGCTACCCCAGCGCTTCCAGCCCCGTGAGAGTCCCCGTGCCGCTGCTGAACCTGTCCACCTCGATGCCCAGACGCTGAAGCATGCTGACGTAAAGATTGCACAACGGTGGCGGATTCTCCAGATTGAAGCGCAGGTGCTGGCCGTGCTTGAACCCGCCGCCGGCCAGAAGGACCGGAAGGTTCTTGACCGAGTGGCTGCTGCCGTCGCCGAGGTTGCTGCCGAGATAGACCATCGTCCGGTCGAGTAATGTAGTGCCGGCTTCCCTGGACTGTTTCAGCTTGGCCAGGAAGTCGCGCAGGGCCGGCTCGGGCATGCCGTGCAGCTTCGCGAGCTGGGCGAACGTCTTGGTCCGGTGCAGGATGTTGGCGCGGGTGGGGCCGTGGCCGTGCGGGTCGTGCCAGTTGCCCTCCGGCTCGACGCCGTAGACCGCACAAAAAAGGTCGGCTTCATCTTTATCCAGGATTTGCTCGATCTCCTCCGCGGTCCAGACGTAGAACTTGCCCTCCACGCCCTCGCTGTCGGCGTCGAGCGTGCTGTAAAACGGCCCCTCCGGACTCGTCATGTCGCGCAGCACCCAGCCCAGTGTTTCCTCAACGACCGCGCGGTACGAGGGTTCGCCGGTGATTTGGTAGGCTTCGAGGTAGCCGGGCGCGAGCAGGGCGTTGTCGTAGAGCATCTTCTCGAAGT
>JBBSDR010000216.1:0-8098 GCA_038240465.1 Gemmatales bacterium | reverse complement strand
CGCTGACGCTCGCGGCTCGCCTTACTCCGGTCGCTGACGCTCGCGGCTCGCCCGGAACAGGCTATACGCGCTGAAGTCAGCGCGGTGCAAGGGGAGGTGACGGGCCGGCGAGTTGGCCTTGATTCGCCGGAGGGAAGTGGCTATCGCACTTCTCCCTTGTCGAATCGGCAGGGGACCGGACGGCGCGGAAAGCCGTCCGGCGCGACCAGTTGGGGAGGCAAAGTTATGCCAGTGAAGAAGTGGTTGATGGGGGCCTTGCTGGCCGCGTTTCTGGTCGCGACCGGCTGTTGCCGTTTCTGCGAACGCTGCTCGCCACAGGTTGCCCAGGCCTCGCCGGCCGGATGCTGCTGCACACCCTGCTATTCGCCGGGAGTTGCCCCGGTAGCCCCGGTGCCTGTCGCCACAGGCTGGAACCAGCCGGCGCCCGTCTGTCCGCCGTGCGCCCGCTAATGCTCTCGTCGCCCGGATCGCGCCATCACGTCATCACCTGACGTCCCTGGTTGCGATCGTACCAGCGGCGCAGGTGATCGTCGCAATGCTGCATTCCCCGGCGGGCGAGGACCAGCGCCAGCAAGGCAGCCAGCATGGGACCGAGCGCCCATGCTACTCCCGTCAGGGCAGTGGCTCCGTAGACGCTTCCCGGAGGCAACAGCGAGCCGAGCAACGGCCAGCCCAGCCGATACAGCCCGATGGCGGCCAGCGGCAGGCCAACGGTCAGCAGCATGCCCATGCCATTGGCGTGCGTGCCGCGCGAGAACGAGCGGAAGCCCAGGGCGAAGTAGAGCGCCCACAGCAGCACGCCCGCCGCTACAGCCGCCAGGACGCGATCGAGTCCGGCCTGTCCCGAGATAAGGGCCGCGCTCCAGAGCAGGAGGGCCACCATGAAGTAGCCCCGGCCTCGCTTCCATGCCGCCATCGCCGCCGCGTGCCAGTAGTCCCGCGCCTGCAAGCGCGTCAGCAGCAGCAATTCCAGTCTCTTGCAACGATCCTGGACGTTCGCATCCCACAAGCCATACTGAAACGCGGCTGGGACTGCTGCCAGCACAACCAGGGCCGTCGCCAGTCCGCCGAGTCCGAGTCCGCGATCCGCGATCTCAAAGACGCTCTTGCCCATCCACGAGGGCCAGTGTGAGCCGGCGATACTGTAGAGGGCGTAGAGGACACTGAACCCTCCCGCCAGCCAGAGATTGATCCGGCCCGAAAACTCCGAGACGCGCTTGACGGCCCACCACGTCAGCGGCCGGTCGGCCATGCGGCCGCGTTCGGCGCCGTCTGGCAGGATCGCCGGCTGATAGTGCCGCTCGTGAAAGTGCGGTTCGAGCCGGCAGGCGCTTCGCAGCAGCAGCGCGAGCAACAGCAGCAGCGATCCCATCTCCAGCCCGATCATATGCTCCCCGGCCCGTTCCGTTCCCTGCTCGGTCCAGTAGCGCATCGCGCCGAAGGGATTGTAATCGCGAAAGGCAATCAGCCCGCGATAGAGCGGATAGCCAACCTCTTTCGGCAGCCCCTGCAACCAGAGCAGCAGTTTCTCTCCCGCCAGGACGCCGGCGACAAGATAGATCAGCACGAGGAGCATGACGACACGTTCGCCCCAGCGGCGGACGCGGGCCGGTTCGTAGGCCCAGCATGTCAGCAGCAGGCCGGTGATGGCGCCCCAGGTACAGGGCAGCACCGTCATCACGAGCAGATCGCTCTCCGCGAGCAATCCCGACGCGGCGAGCAGGCACAACAAGGGCAGACCGGACAGGGTGACCAGGGCGAGCAGGACAAGGCCGACGCTGGCCTCGTGAAGGAGAATGCGAAAGGGCCGCAGCGGGCTGACGAGGAGGAATTCGAGTGCCTGGCTTTTCGGCAACTGCGTCAACCGCCAGCCGATGAGGATCGCTCCCTCGACGATGCCGGCGATGAGCAGGAACTGGCCGAACAGGACTGTCGGCGTGCCGCCGCGCGGCGACAACGGCAACAGGGCGACCAGCGCGAGCAACCCCGCGATGTGCGCGATGACGGTGCGGCGGAAGACGCGCTGTCGTCCGGGCGATCGAGCGGCCTGTGCGAAGAACGCGGCAAACATGCTTGCTCCTCCTGAGTGGAGCATAGCTCAGAGAAGAGTCGCGAAGTGGGAAGCGATTATCCCGTGTCCGCCGTTGACCTGCTCTGCACGGGTTGAGAGAATGGGGCAGGTTGTTTTCCGCACTGTTCCGAGTTTGCACACTATGAGCGCCGTACCGAAATGGAATCTGGTCGCCATTGACGACTATCTTGCGAACGAGTTGGTTTCGCCCATCAAGCATGAATACCTGGGCGGCGTGATCTACGCGATGGCAGGAGCACGCAACGCACACAACCTGATCGCCAGCAACTGCTTGGGCGCCCTGGGCAGCCGTCTGCGGGGTAAGCGATGTCGGCCGTACAATTCGGACACCAAGATTCGCCTGCGCCTGCCCCATCAGGTTCGCTTCTATTATCCCGACGTGTCGGTCATCTACCGGCCCAATCCGCAAAGCGACTCGTTCCAGGATGAGCCCGCCGTGCTTGTCGAGGTCCTGTCGGACTCCACCCGCCGCATCGATGAGGGAGAGAAAAAGGATGCCTATTTGACCATCCCCTCCCTTTGCGCCTATGTCCTGGTCGAACAGGAAACGGCCACCGTGGTTGTCTTTCGCCGGACGGAGCACGGCTTTATCCGCGAAATCCACCAGGGGCTTGATGCTGTGATCCCGCTTGGCGAAATCGACATCGAGCTACCCCTGGCGGAAGTGTTTGACGGGGTCGAGTTCACACCCGAACCGAACGAGGACGAGACTGCCTGAGCATCGACCGCGGTCCGGATCGCCGATGAGGATGGACGCGACCCGGGAACGAGTATGCGCATACGGTTTACAGTTCTTGCCGGCGTCCGTCGGCTTCGGCACCGCTTTCATCTCGTCACGCAGTGGCCGCAGGCCTCGACTGACCGAACAGGACCGTGGGCGTCCCGCCGCACGGCGACAACGGCAGGAGGGCGGCGAGCGCGAGCAAACCAGCGACGTGGACGATGACGGTCTTGTCGCGCGTGGCCAGATACGCGCTGACCTCTTCTGGGAACAGCAACGCTGGGGAAGGCTCCAAAGGACCGGAAATCACTGTACCATCAGCGCCGGGTCGGTGAAGGGATGCCTGCAACCCAATCAATTGCGACAGAATTATTCGTTTTTCTGTCGCTTATCACCTACGGACATTGTAAGACGGAAAAGCCGACTGTACGATTTCCTCATTCTGCAAGAATCAAAGGTGTTGTTCACCCCACCCCGCAGGGAGTGTTTGCGCGAAATCGAGGCGCTGGGCCGACATGGTTCGTTACTTCCGTGCGGCCTCGGCGGCCTGTTGGCGTTCGCTTTCCGTCGTTAAACAGTCCTCGATGAGCGCCCAGTCGTCATCTCGACCTTCCCAGTTGAGGAACAGCACGCGGCCGTTGAGAGGATCACTGTCGAGGAACAGCGGTTTCACGAGGTCATCGAGATCACGAGCGGTAATGCTTTCACCCTTGCCCAGAGGAGGCTCGCGGCGATCCTGGACGAGAAGGGGGCGATTGAGCTTTCGCAGTTCGGCGGCGATTTCCTCTCCCGTGCAGGGGCAAAAGATGCGCAGGGCGAGGACGGGATCGTAGTCCGTGGTCCACCAGACGTCGAGGCCCTTCTGTTCGAGCCAGTCGGCGAGTTGAGACGAAGGGAGACGGTAGTGCGGTTCGGCGCGAATAGTCATGGCAACTCCTCTTTGCCGAGGGTGGATTGCGGAACGGGCGATGCTCAATTCAACCACGCCCAAGAGCAGTGGTGAACCTCAAAGAGAGGTTCGGGCCTGAGGCGTCCATTTTAGAGGGTCGGACTGAGCAAGTGGGATGAAAAAACAGAAAACGAAGCAAGCAGGGGGCCGCAATTGCGCCTCACTTGAAGGTGCAGCCCGAATACCTCGTGGCAATGGCGGAGCGAGTGAGCATTCGATTTGCCCGAAACTCCGTCCAGCATCGAAGGTGCGGAATTCTGAGAATTTGCTTGACTGGACAAATAAACGTACCTGTATAATCCCTTTATTCTTGATAACGATCTGAATTGCAGAGAACCGGCGGCGAACTTACCGACCGAGGCGGCGCACACGAAGGACTTGGGGAATGTGAGATGATGAGTTTTTCGGATCTATTCGAGAAAGCAACAAAAGGGCAGCAGAAAGCCTTCCCGTACCAAAGCGTGTTCGCCGAGTCAGGTAAGCTTGCTGAACTGGTCCACGCGCCAACGGGTTCGGGCAAAACCGCTACCGCAATTCTTGGGTGGCTCTGGCGCAGGTTCTTTCACAAGGATCCCAGCGTGCGCGCTGCGACGCCCCGACGTCTTGTTTACTGCCTCCCGATGCGAGTGCTGGTCGAGCAGACCAGCGACGAGGCGAGGGAATGGATTGCGACGCTCGCGAAGGACGACACGCTGCCGGAAGATGTGGCGGTGCATGTCCTCATGGGCGGGGAGGATGTCGAAGAGTGGGATCTGGAGCCGGAGAAACCCGCCGTGCTGATCGGCACCCAGGACATGCTTCTCTCTCGTGCGTTGAACCGCGGGTACGGGATGGGCCCGTTCCGCTGGCCGATGCATTTCGGGCTGCTGAACAACGACTGCCTTTGGGTTCTTGACGAAATTCAGTTGATGGGAACTGGGCTGGCGACCTCCACCCAACTCCAGGCCTTCCGCGAATCGCTTGGAATCTTCGGAACGGCGAAGACGGTATGGATGTCGGCGACGCTGCTGCCGCAATGGCTTGCATCCGTCGATTTCCGGGATCGGATTGAGCCTGACTTGCAGCTGTGCAAACTCACCCTCGACCCGAAGACGGATTATGAAGCGGACGGGCTTCGGGAACGCTGGAACGCCACGAAGCCCGTCACTGCTGCAAACCTGACTGCGGACGAAACGGCCAAGCTCGCGCAGTTCGTCAAAGAGAAGCACAAAGACGGTTCGATGACACTCGTGATAGTCAATACCGTCGATCGGAGCCGGACCCTGTTTGACGCGATCCGCAAAGTTTACGCTCCGCAGAAGCCGAAAGGTCGCGGGAAGAATGCCACCCTGAGCGCACCAACATCGAGTCCCGATCTGAAGCTACTCCATTCCCGCTTTCGGCCCAAAGAAAGGGAAGCGTGGCGAAGCTGGCTGAAGCAAGACGCGGAGTCGTTGCAGAAAGAACACCCACTGGGTCGGATCATCGTCTCAACACAAGTCGTTGAGGCAGGCGTTGACCTTTCGGCACGAACGCTGATTACCGAATTGGCCCCGTGGCCGAGCCTCGTTCAGCGGTTCGGCCGATGCAACCGCCGTGGCGAGTTCCTGACCGATAATCCGGCACAAGTGTTCTGGGTGGACGTCCTAACCCCGGATGAAAAGAAAGCAGCGCCTTACTCCAAGGATGAACTCGACGCGGCGCGAGAGCGCATCACGACGCTCTCCGATGTCGGGCTGAAGCCACTCACAGGGTTCTTTGACGGGTTGAACGAGCCAGAGCGGGCAAATCTGTTTCCCTTCGACCCGCCCCACGTCATCCGCAGGAAGGATTTCATCGATCTGTTCGATACGACGCCGGATCTGGCCGGGAACGACATCGACGTGTCTCGCTTCATCCGCGACGGTGATGACATTGACGTGCAGGTGTTCTGGCGAGCAAGTGAGCCGCCCAAGGGAGAACTGACCGCCGGCGCGGCGCGCCGGCTCGCCCCAGTGCGTGAGGAACTCTGTCCAGTGAAGCTTGGGAAGGAAGGCGGAATCCGCGGCTTCTTGGAATCTCACACAGCTTATCGTTGGGATTCCCTCGCGTCCAAGTGGATGAAGGCGGACACCAACGAGGTCTACCCCGGACAGGTTTATTGGGTGGCGACGGCTGAGGGCGGGTACGACGGAACGTTAGGGTGGAATCCAGGCGCGGACTGGCCGGTTGACCTCTGGATTCGCGATCCAGCTGCGGAGCGCGAACCAGAAACGGCGGAAGAACCGGGGTACGATACCGATCTCCTGTCAGTCTATGGGTGGCGTTCGATTGCGGAACATACTGAGGATGTGGTCGGGGAACTCGACGCGATCCTTGCGCACCTGGGGTTCGAGAATTTGCCGCGGATGGTATTAGCGCTCGCGGCCAGGTGGCATGATTGGGGGAAAGCGCACGATGTGTTCCAGAATGGGATCAAGGACGACCCGGTTGCCGGATTCGAGCGGCCGCCCGAGAGGGCCGGAAAGCGAGACATCGCCAAGGCCGCGCCGGAACGGTTCTGGGGACGATACAAACGGAAGTTCGGCGACCGGGAAGTCATCATCCCGCACTTTCGGCATGAACTCGCATCTGCGATCGGAGTCTTGACGCTCTTGAAGGCTGGGCAAGAGCCGGGAGACTGGGCTCAACACACTGCGCATCTTCAGAACCTGGCGCTGTATCTGATCGCGGCACATCATGGGAAGGTTCGCCTCTCCATCCGGTCGATGCCACAAGAGAAGACGCCAGACACGCCCGGCGCGCTATTCGCCCGTGGGGTGTGGCAAGGTGACCCGTTGCCGCAAGTTGATCTCGGGAGCGGTGTGAAAGCCCCTGCAGTGGACAAGCTCGACCTGTCCCCGATGATGCTGGGGCGCGTCGATGGACAACCGAGTTGGGCTGAGCGGATCCTCGGTTTAAGGGACGACAAGGAGAATCCGGATGACAAGCAACCCCGGTTTGGTCCGCTGAAACTGGCGTACCTAGAAGCGCTGCTTCGAGCGGCCGACATCCGTGCGAGCAAGGCGGAAGACGAGAAGGCGCAGAAGCTGAAAGAGGTGCAATCGTGAAGGAAGCGTTGAAACTCGATGGCTGTACCCCGGAACCGCTGATGTCTTACCTGAAGGCACTGGGGGTGCTGCGGTTGGTGAGCGAGCAAAAGGATAGGGAGGCCCGCGGCTTATGGCGTGACGGCGTGTTCTTGCTGGAAACGATGCTCAACCGCGACGCGTTGCTCAAGTTCTTCCGAGACGAGTACAAGCCGACACCTATTGTTGTGCCCTGGAGTGGAGGAGATTTCTTCGGAGTTCGGACAGAATCACGAGTCGAGAAGACGTCCAAAGCTCCTACGGCTTCCGCGATCATTGAGGCGTTTCTGGCGACGGATTCATCGCGGCTTGCGGGTTATCGTTGCGTGATTCAAGAAACCCTGGCGACGATGCAAGCAGTTGGGATTACCCAGAAAAGCCACATCGAGGGAGCATCGAAAAAAAAGGTGAAGGCCAAGTTCCTTGCCCGCTTGCGATCTGTCTTACCGGATGAGTTCCTCGGATGGCTGGACGCGGCCGCGCAGTTAGCCGAGGAAACGTACACGTTCAATGCGTTGCTCGGTAGCGGGGGTGGTAGTGATGGGAATACGCATTTCTCGGACAACTTCATGCAGAACCTTTGGGATTGTCTGCCGGATTTCGACGGACAACGAAGTAAGCTCCGCGAGCCTCCTGACCTTGAAAGCGTCTTATACGGAACAGCCTCGCGGTCGCTGCGTCAAAAACGCACTGCTTCATTGTTTGATTCGGGTGCGGTCGGTGGTCCAAATGCGGGTGTCGGTCTGGAGCGAGAGTCCCTTTTGAATCCGTGGAACTTCATTCTCGCGCTTGAAGGATGTGTTTGTTTAGCTGGGGCTGTTGTGAAGCGCCAGCAAGCGAGACGCCGAGGGTCACCAGCATTCCCCTTTGCCGTGCGGATGACAGCGACTGGGTTCGGCAGTGGGGCAGATAAGGAACAAGGACAGAATGAAATCTGGATGCCCCTCTGGCATCGTTCCCTTTCGTACCGAGAACTCGCATTACTACTCCAAACCGGGCGCTCTGAAGTGGGGAGAAGGCCCGCAAGGACGGGATTGGACTTCGCCCGCGCTGTTACAGGTCTAGGTATTGATTCCGGTATCGACGCTTTCGCGCGATTTGTGATCGTGCGCGGGCGCGTCGGTGGGGATAATTACAACACGGCTGTTTCAGCGGGATTGTTCGCGGTGGGGAGAAACCCGCATGTTGGTTTGCTCGAAGAAATCGACACATGGCTTGATCAACTGAACGACGTCATCGATGAGGAATCG
>JBBSDR010000215.1:0-8114 GCA_038240465.1 Gemmatales bacterium | reverse complement strand
GGCCGCTGGCGGATTCGCGGGTGGCCCGAAAAGCCGCAAGCGGCAAGACGTTTTTACGCCGTCGAAAGTGGCATCACTCCCGTGGTTTTTCTTGACGCGGGAGTTCGGGGACTGCGGACAGTTCCGCGCGCCGGCCTTGCGGATCGAGTTCTCGATAAGAAGCCATCTGCTTCTCCGTGAGGATACTCTCGACACCCTTCTGTAGTTCCGCGCGATAACGGCCCAGCATTTCCTCGATCCGAGCGGTGCGTTCCTTTTCGTCGGCGAGTCCCTCAAGACGCATCATCTCGGGCCGATAGCGGTTCTTGAGTTGGATGGCCATTGTGGTCAGGCGGTCGAACTGTTCGGGTTTGATGCCGAGCTTGCGGACGGCGTGGTCCGTCCGGAACAGCGGTTCCGGGAAGGGATCGCGCGGCGTAGTTTGAGCCGGCTCCTTCGCCGGTGTCGTTTTGCCGCTCTCCGTACCCACCGGCGGCATGGTCCCGGATCCCTGGCCCATGGGGGCCGCTTCTCCACCCGCGCCACCAGCACCGCTGCCGCCGCCGATCCCCTGTCCCGCCCCTCCTGTTGGAGACTGCCCGGTGCCGCCCTGGCCATAGCCCGGCAGTGCATAAGATGGCAACCCGCCGGTGCCGGGGACGCCAGTTGCTGGCGTCTGTGCGGAACCACCCTGTCCGGAGCCAGGCAATCCGGAAGGACCGGCGAAGCCGGTCAGACTTGGAGGAAAGTTAAACGGCTGACCCGTCATGCTGCGCCAGTTTTTCATCTGCTGCGGTGACAACACCTTGCCCAGCATGTCCGGGATTGCTTTCTGGAATGCTTGCTGGAGAGGAAGCGCAGCGGCAGGATTGCCCTGCAACTTCGACTGGAGGTCCTGCATCAACTGCTGTTCCAGTTGACTGACGTTGCGCAGGATTCCTTGCTGGTCCTGGCTGAGGTTCAGTTTCCCCTGAACGTCCGGTGACAGCATGGCGCCCAGGCCGCCGCGCTGCAATTCGAGTTGCCGGAACCGGCTCATCTGCCCCTCGTTCAGGACACCCCCAACGGCCTTCGTTGCCTGCGAGTTGAAGTTGCCGAGTATTTCCTGCAAGCGAGCCGAGCGATCCTTCTCGCTGAGTTGGCCGAGGCGACTGAGGTCCGGTTGAAACTGCTGCTGAAGACGGTCGGTCAGCGTACTCAGTTGGTTGAGTTGACCCGGCGTCAGGTTCAGATGCTGGGCGACTCCGTCCATCTGAAAAAGAGATTGCGGAAAGGGACTCGCCGGCGGCTGCTGAGAAGCCGTCTGCCCAGGCTGAGCCGAAGGTTTCTGCACTGGAGCGCCCGGCGTTTGTCCGGGAGTCCCCGGTGTTTGTCCCGAAGTGCCGGGCGTTTGTCCAGGATGGCCCGGCGTTCCGGGAGTTTGTCCTGGAGTCCCCGGTGTTTGCCCCGGACGGCCCGGCGCTTGTCCGGGGGTGCTTGGTGCCGTCTGGCCGCCACTGGGCGGAACCATCGGACGAACGGCGGGACGTGGCGAAGTCTGGGCGAAAACAGGCAGGGCCAGCGCGAGAACGAGTGACGGTGCGAGGGCCTGCTTCGATGAATGTCGCATGGCAAAAGCTCCTTCATCAGGCTCAAAGACGGGCGCAGTCACTGTCAACGCAACTGGCATGCCGCAATCTGGCCGTTTCGGATCGGCAACGCTCGACCAGTATAGATTTCAAGAATCCTGCGCGTGATACTGTGCGTCAAGCTCGATTAACCATCGCGTCGTCCAATAGAAGAATCGGCGGCGAGCAAGCGTCTCGCCCTGTCCCTCGCCGGGCTTCTCGGCTATTCCTATCATCTGCTGGCATGGTTTGGTAAGGTTGTTCGCCTGGTGTGCCTTTCAGACGAGGTATCGGCGATGGAACGGCTCGACGACTACCTGCGAATCCGGGAGGCGGCCGAGTTCCTCGGCGTCTCGCCGAACACGCTGCGGAACTGGGGACGCGAGGACAAGATCACCGAGTTCCGCCATCCGGTGAACAACTATCGCCTCTACCGGCGGAGTGACCTGGAGGACATTCTCCGGCGGATCACGAAGCCACGGCAGGCCGAGGGCGGGTCGCGGCGACAACAAGCGGAGCGTTGAGAAACGGCGGCAGACGGGGCGGTGCCATGAGCGACCTGAAGAAGAACTGGATCACCGTCACCGAGTCACGTTACCCGTGGGAGCGGGACGCCCTGGACTTCGTCCGCGACCGCTGGCCCGACCACGAGCCGTACCGGGCCTGGGCCAACTTCGAGTTCATCGCCCTCGACGGCAGCATCAACGAGGTCGATCTGCTGCTGCTCTCCCCGATGGGCTTCTTCCTCGTCGAGATCAAGAGCCGGCCTGGCCGCGTCTACGGGGACGCCGGCACCTGGACCTGGGACACCGACGGGCGGCTCGTCACCGGCACCAACCCGTTGCTGGGGGCCAACCTCAAGGCCAAGAAGCTGAAACAGCTTCTCCTTCGCCAGAAGGCCGTCAAGGTCAAGGACTCCATCCCGTACATCGAGCCGCTCGTCTTCCTGTCGGCCCCGGACCTGAAGCTCGAACTGCGGGACACCGCCGCCTACGGCGTCTGCCTGCGGGACCTGGAGGCCGCCCCCGGCCAGCCCGAACGGCCCGGCATCCTCGCGGCGGTTCGGGGGCGGAACTGCCCCGGCCTGCCCCCGAAGCCCGGCCCCATCGTGGATCGGCCCCTCGCCAGGATCATCAGCCAGGCCATCGAGCAGGCGGGCATCCCCAGTGGCTCACGCAAACGGCGGGTCAGCGATTATCTGCTCGACCGGCTCATCGAGGAGGGGCCGGGGCATCAGGACTGGGAGGCCAGCCACGTCCAGAGCATCGGCGGCAAGCGTCGCATCCGCCTCTACCTCGTCGAGAACGAGGCCACTGCGGACGACCGGGAGATGATCCGGCGGGCGGCTCGCCGCGACTTCCAACTGACCGAGGCCCTGCAACATCCCGGCGTCCTGCGGGCTCTGGGCTACACCGAGCACGAGGTCGGCCCCGCCATCGTGTTCGAGCACGACCCGCACGCCCTGCGACTCGACCACTTCCTGGCCCAGCGGGGCGGCCGCCTCGGGGCCGATGTCCGCCTCGACCTGCTCCGGCAGGCCGCCGAAGTCGTCCGCTTCGCCCACGAGAAGAAGGTCGTCCACCGCGGCCTGTGTCTGCGGAGCATCCTGGTTTGCGACCCTCGTAGCACAGGCGTCTCGCCTGTGACGGACCACAGGCGGGACGCCTGTGCTACGGGGTTGCGTGTCAAGCTGTTCAACTGGCAGATCGCCTACCGGGCCGGCGGATCGGCTGCCGCCGGCATACGGGACATCGCGGCCACTTCCCACGTCGAGATGCTGGTCGAGGACGCCGGCTCGGCCTACATGGCCCCGGAGGCCGTGCTGCCTCTCGACGGCCCTGGCGAGCATGTAGACATCTTCTCGCTGGGGGCAGTGGCCTACCACATCTTCGCGGGCAGGCCGCCCGCGGCAAACCGCCTGGAGCTGGCCGAGAAGCTGCGGGCCGGGCGTGGCCTGCGGATCAGCGATGCCCTCAACGGAGCCGGGAAGAACCTGCAAGAACTGGTACAGTTCAGCACTCACCCAGACGTGGCCAACCGCATCGACTCGGCGGCCGACTTTCTGACCTACCTCGACGCCGTCGAGGAGGAACTGACCTCCCCGGCCGCCGACACGCTCGCCGACCCCGTCGAGGCCCAGAAGGGAGACAGGCTGGCTGGCGGCCTCTCTGTCAAGCGGCGGCTCGGCGTAGGCAGCACCTCCGTGGCCCTGGTGGTCGATCGGGACGGCGAGGAGTACGTCCTGAAGGTCGCCAACTCGGCGGAACACGCCGCTCGTGTCCGTGACGAAGGCGAGGTCCTGGCCAAGTTGCGACACCCGTACATTGCCCGGTTCTGCTCCACCGCCGAGTTCGGAGAGACCGTTGGGTTCTTGATCGAACCCGCCTACGTCGAAAAGGCCGAACGCAAGATCGAGACACTGGGCCAGCGACTGCGGAAGGAAGGCCGGCTGCACGTCGATCTGCTCCAGCGGTTCGGCGAGGACCTCCTGGAGGTCGTGAAGCACCTGGAGGAGCAGGGCATCTCGCACCGCGACCTCAAGCCCGACAACGTCGCCGTCGGCATGATCGGCCGTGGCGACCGGCTGCACCTGGTGGTGTTCGACTTTTCGCTGTCTCGCACCCCGCCCGAGAACGTCGAGGCAGGCACCAAGGCATACCTGGACCCGGGGTTGCCGCTGCGGAAACGCTGGGACCTGTACGCCGAGCGGTACTCCGCCGCCGTGACGCTGTTGGAGATGACCACCGGGACGCTCCCCGTCTGGGGCGACGGCCGCAGCGAGCCGTCTCAGTTGGAGTGCGCGGCCACCCTCGACGCTGAGTTGTTCGACCCCGCCCTGCGGGAGACGCTGGTGCCCTTCTTCACGAAGGCCCTGCGGCGGAACGTCGGCGAGCGGTTCGACAACGCCGAGGTCATGTTGCAGGAGTGGCGGGAGTGCTTCAAGGCCCTTGGGCCGCCTGACGCCGCCTCCGAGATCGACGAGGACGAACTGCGGCGGCGGCTGGCGGAGGCGACCTTCGACTCGTCCGTCCACGAACTGGGCCTGGGTACGCGGGCAACCAACGCCCTGGACAGGGCCAACGTCCTGACGGTGGAAGACCTGCTCGGCATGCAGATGCGGCGGCTGCGGGGCGTGGGCAACAAGACGCGGCGAGAGATCGCCTCGTCGGTCAAGATACTGCGGGAGCGGCTGGGGAGCCCGGCGACGGAGGCCGTACCCGCGGAGGACGCGGAGGAGCAGCAAGCGGCCGACCTGTCGCGGCTCAGCGTCGATCTGCTGGCCCAGCGGCTGACGCGAGTCAGTCCAAGGGAGGGCAACACGGTCCGGCAGACCATCACGACCCTGCTCGGGCTGGAGGAGGCACTGCCCTGCACCTGGCCGGGCCAGGCCGATGTCGCCCGCTTCCTGGCGGTGACCCGTGCCCGCGTCGGGCAGGTCGTTGGTAAGGTCGTGGACCGCTGGGGCCGCGACAAGGCCCTGACGCCGCTGCGGGGGGACATCGCCGGCCTGCTGGCCACGGCCGGCGGCGTGATGACCGCCGAGGAGCTGGGCGAGGCTATCCTGGCCGCACGCGGCTCGGTGTTGGAGGGGCCGCAGCGGGGCCGCCTGGGCCGGGCGGCCGCACGGGCAGCCGTCGAGGTCGAGAGGACGATGGGCGAGCCTCGCTACCTCGTCCGCCGCGACGACACGCGGACGCTGGTTACCATCCACCCCGCCCTGGCCGACTTCGCCGCTCGACTGGGGGACCGGGCCGACGAGCTGGCCGGTGAGGATCCGCTGGCCCCACCCGCTCGTGTTTTGCAGGTACTGCGGGAGGTGCCCGCCTCAATCGGCTTCGAGCCGCTGGCCGATGGCCGCCTGCTCCGCCTGGCGGCTGCGGCCTCGTGCGGGGCCGCCGTCTCCAGCCGGCAGGAAATCTACCCTCGCGGCATGGATGCGTTGCGTGTCCTCCGGCTGGCACGGGGTGCGTTGGGCGGCGTTCAGGTACTGTCGGCCGAGCAGGTCCGCGACCGCGTGGCCGGACGATATCCCGAGGCCGAGCCGTTGCCCGAACGTCCCCGGCTCGACGAACTGCTCGCCTCGGCGGGCCTGGAACTGGCCTGGGATCCGGAGGCCCTCGATGGCCGGGGCGGTTACGTCAACCTCGTCCGCGACAGCGTCTCCATCAGTTCGGCCAGCTCGCCGCCGCCGCGGTTGTCCACGGCCCCCGGCCGTGACCCCAGCGAGCCGATCACCCCCGAGGAGGCCGACGCCCGCCAGTTCGAGGAGAAGTTGCGACGGTCTTTGAAGGACGGAGCGTTCCTCACCTTGATGGTCCCGCCCCGGTCGTTCGAGCAAGCCCGGCGTGAGCTGGAAGGCCGCTTTTCGCTCCGGGGTGTCGATGGCGACCGGGTGATCATCGACGCTCTCCGCGACACCGCGAAGCGAGCCCGTGTCGATTGGTCCCTCGTCCTGCGGGCGGACGCCACGCCCGCCAACGGCGACTGGAGCAAGCTCCTGATGCTGTTCAAGCGGGCCATGCCGAAGGTCGAGGAGCAGCTCTGTGCGGCCGGCTCGACCGTGCTGCTGGTCCACCCTGGGCTGTTGGCCCGCTACGACAACCTCGACCTGCTCGAACGTCTGCGGGATCGCGTCGGCAGGCCGGGCGGCCCGGCGGGGCTGTGGCTGCTGTTGCCGGGACAGCAGCCGCTGATCGACGGCAAGGCCGTGCCGCTGCTGAGTCCCGCCCAGCGGGTGCCCGTCCCCGAGAGCTGGCTGGAGAACCGCCACCGGGCGGCCCCGTCGTAGTCGTAGCACAGGCGTCTCGCCTGTGGCATCTTTCACAGGCGAGACGCCTGTGCTACGATGGCGTCCTCTGAGGCACAACTTACTTGGAGACAACCATGCCGTCAAAAGAAGTCATTACCCGCCGGAACCTGCCACACTGGTATATGCCAGGGGCGGCTCACTTCGTCACGTTTCGGCTTGCCGGCACCCTCCCGCAAGTGGTGCTGGATCGCCTCCACGAGGAACGGATACAAGCGCTGCGCCGTTTCGCCGACAAGGTCCCTCCGCAAGAGCGGCAACGGATCAACAAGCAGTGGTTCGGCAAGTATGACGCGGAGCTGGATCGTGGTGGAGGGGCCGTTTATCTGCGGCAACCGCCCGTTGCCGCGATCGCTCGCAGGAGCCTGTACTTCCTGGAGGGAAAGCGTTATCGGTTGCTGTCCTACTGCATCATGCCCAACCATGTGCATGCGCTGTTTCAGCCCCTGGAGTTCGTGGAGCAAGAGGCGGAGTGCGATGAGGACGGAGAGGAAGTGAGCGACAGCTGCAGCCCCCTTTCCACGATCATGCATTCGCTCAAGAGTTTCACGGCCCATGAAATCAACAAACTCCTCGGGCGGTCCGGCACGCTCTGGCAGTCGGAGTCGTACGATCGCTGGGTGCGGGATGACGACGAACTGGAACGAATCATCGCCTATATCGCGAACAACCCGGTCAAGGCGGGCCTGGCCAGTGTCCTGCACGAGTGGTATTTCTGTTCGGCACACGACCGCTTCCTCCACGATGGAAGCGACCAAACCTGGCTGGACCTGCCTTCGTAGCACAGGCGTGTCGCCTGTGCCCAACACCCCACGCGCGTCGGTGTATCACAGGCGTCTCGCCGGTGTACGCGCCACTACGCACCGACACCCCACGCGAGACGCCTGACCACAGGCGAGACGCCTGTGCTACGAATTTGGAGCACTCATGATCGATCGCACGGCCTTCCTGGCCGACGCCCAGAAGCTGGTCGCCAAACTGGAGAAGGACCTGCGTGCCCGCTGCGACGACATGCCGGACGTGGGCCGGGCCGTCGAAGCCGAGTACCGCCGGGCGAAGGACGCCGGCCGCACCGGGCAGACGCTGGAGGAGTGGCGGGCCGACGCCATCACCCAGCAGGCGGCCGCCTGGGTGCTGTCGTGCGTCTTCGTGCGGTTCCTGGAGGACAACCGGCTCGTCGATCCCCCGAAGCTGGCCGGCCCCGGTGAGCGGCTAAACCGGACACGCGATGAACACGAGTTGTTCTTCCGTGATCATCCGCACGACACCGACCGCGAGTACCTGCTGGCGATCTTCGACGATCTGGCGAAGCGTGCCGGCACCCGCGACCTGTTCGGCGAGCACAACCCTATCCGGGCGATCCCCAACTGGCTATCGCCCGATGCGGCCAAGGATCTGATCCTACCGTTCTTCCAGAAGGTCGAGGGAGGCAGCAGCGGCCACCTTATCCACGACTTCACCGACCCGTCGCTGGACAGCCGCTTCCTGGGCGATCTCTACCAGGACCTGTCCGAGGCGGCCCGCAAGAAGTACGCCCTGCTCCAGACGCCCATCTTCGTCGAGGAGTTCATCCTCGAACGCACCCTGGAGCCGGCCATCGAGACGTTCGGGCTGGAGGCGAGGGGGGGGGGGGGGTGCGCCCCCGGGGCGCCCCCCACCCCGAAAGCATAGCCACCCAAGGGCGTAAACCCCCGCCCCCCGCCCCCCCCCGCGCCCCGACG
>JBBSDR010000214.1:0-8161 GCA_038240465.1 Gemmatales bacterium | reverse complement strand
GGCCGAGCGCGAGGCGTTTCAATCGTATGCCGCCGGCCGCTCGCGCCTCGTCGTTGGCCGGGTCAGCATCCGCTCCGGCCTCACTCGAGAGTCCGCCGCTCTCAGCTTCGGCGTGCTGCACTTCGGCGACCATCACGTCAACGGCGGAGTGAAGCGGTTCAACGACGACGAGACGTTTTCGCAGTTCGCCCTCGATGCCGCCGAAGCTTTCGAGCGCGGCGACTTCGCCGAGGTGATTCGCATCCTCGATCGGCATTTCGGCGAATCGACCTACTCCCTCGCCTCGCTGTTCCGCGACGAACAGCGCAAGGTCATCAAGCAACTGCTGCACCCGAGTATCGTCGAGGCCGAGACGGCTTTTCGCCGGCTCTACGAGCATCATCTGCCGACGATGCGCTACCTCGCCCGGGTCAATGTGCCGCTGCCGCGCGTCTTTCAGGTGACCGCCGACTTCCTGCTCAACACCGATCTGCGCTGGGACCTGAAAGATGAGGAGCCGAACCTCGACCATGTGCGGGCGCTGATCGCCGAGGCATCGAAGTTGCACGTCCACCTTGACACGCCGGGACTCGCCTACCGCTTGAAAATGACGCTGGCCCACATGGCGGAGCGCTGGCGTCATCAGCCGGCGAACCTGCCCTTGTTGCGCTCGCTGGAAGAGGTCGTCGGGTTGGCTCGGACGTTGCCCTTCGAGATCGATCTGTGGCAGCCGCAGAATGTCTATTGCGAACTGATCCACTCCGCCTTTCCCGCCATGCTGCGGCTGGTCGAGGAAGGGGACAAGACGGCGGATAGCTGGCTGGATCAATTCCTCAAACTGGGGCGAAAACTGGGGGTGCGCGTGGCCGAGATCGAACAGCAACTGACTGACGCCCGTGCTGTGCCGGGCGCTGCCGACCTGATCCGCGAACTGATCGCCGCCCGGCGCGTGCCGCTGGCCACCTATCGCCTGCAACTGCGGCAAGGCCTTGGCTTCCGCCACGTCCTGGCCCAGGTGGACTACCTCGCCGAACTGGGCATCAGCGACTGTTACCTGTCGCCGATCCTGCAAGCGCGGGCGGGCAGTCCTCACGGCTACGACGTCACCGATCACGGCAAGCTCAACAGCGAGTTGGGATCGCCGGAGGACTTCGACGCCGTGGCGGAGGCCCTCCGCGCCCGGGGAATGGGGCTGGTCCTCGACGTCGTCCCCAATCACATGGGCATCGGCAGGGACAATCCCTGGTGGAATGACGTCCTCGAGAACGGCCCCAGTTCGGTCCACGCGGGGGCGTTCGATATCAACTGGCACCCCGCCAATCACAACCTTGAGAACAAGCTGCTGCTGCCGGTACTGGAAGACCAGTACGGAGCGGTCCTCGAGGCAGGCAAGATTCACCTCGCCTACGAGGAAGGCGCTTTCTTCCTGTACTACTACGAGCATCGTTTGCCCGTCTCTCCGGACACCTATCCGCTCATCCTGGAGCCACCGCTCCAGAGCCTGGTCCTGGCGCTGGGCGAGGCGAGCGATCAGGTGCGCGAACTGCGGAGCATCCTCACGGCGCTGAGCTACCTGCCGCCGCGTTCCGAACTGGCCCAGGAGAAGATTGTTGAGCGCAGCCGAGAGAAGGAAGTCATCAAGGGCCGCATCGCTCGCCTGGTGGCGGACCATCCGGTCGTCGGCAAGGCCATCGACGAGACAGTGAAGCTCTTCAACGGCAAGGCCGGCGTTCCGGCCAGCTTCGATCCGCTCGATCAGCTTCTCGACGCGCAAGCCTATCGGCCCGCGTTCTGGCGTGTGGCGACCGAGGAAATCAACTATAGGCGTTTCTTTGACGTCAACGAACTGGCGGCCATCCGCGTTGAGAAGCCGGACGTCTTTGAGGCGACGCATCGGCTCTATCTGCAGCTCCTGGCCGAGGGCAAGGTGACAGGCTTGCGCGTCGATCATCCCGACGGCCTGTGGGACCCCGCGAATTACTTCCGCGAGTTGCAGGAGGAGTATGCCGTTGCCTGGGTGCGCCAGCGGCTGCATCCCCGGCCTGCTCCCGATCATCTGATCGAGGCGGTACGGACGCTGGCGCGTGCTGCCGAGAAGCCGCTTCTGTTCGTGACGGCGGAGAAGATCCTCAACCCGGCCGAGGAGCTTCCGCCCGGCTGGGCCATTGATGGGACGACAGGCTACGACTTCTTGACTCTGCTCAACGGCCTGTTCGTCAATCCCGACTCGGCCGAGGAGTTCGAGTCCATCCATTGCGCGTTCATCGGCCATCCGGTTTCCTTCGCCGACATGGTCAACGAGGCGAAGAAGATGATCATGCTGGTGGCGCTGGCCAGCGAGATCAACGCCCTGAGCCAGCGTCTGGATCGCATCTCGGAGCGCAACCGCCGGTATCGCGACTTCACGCTCATCAGCCTGACGTATGTCACGCGCGAGATCCTGGCCTGTCTGCCGGTCTATCGCACTTACATCACGGGGCCGGAGAGCGTCTCGGAACGTGACCGGGCCTTCATCGAACAGGCGGTGAAACAGGCCAAGGAACTGAACCCGCGCACGCCCGAGTCCATATTCGACTTCGTCGGCGACACACTGCTTTTGCGGAAAGTGAACGAATTCCGCGAGGAGGATCGGCCGCAACTCGTCGAGTGGGTGATGCGTTTTCAGCAAGTCTCGGGGCCGGTGATGGCCAAGGGTGTCGAGGACACTGCGCTGTACGTCTTCAACCGGCTGACGTCGCTCAACGAGGTGGGCGGCCATCCCGATCAGTTCGGTTATCGGCCCGAGGAGTTCCACGCCCGGAATCTCGAACGGCTTCGCACCTGGCCTCACTCGCAGTTGGCCACCTCGACGCACGACACCAAGCGAAGCGAGGATGTGCGCGCCCGTCTGAACGTGCTGTCGGAGGTCCCTGCCGAATGGGAGGAGGCGATCGGCCGCTGGCGTCAGTTGAACGCGCCGCTCAAGGCGCTGATAGAAGACGAGCCAGCGCCGGACAGCAACGACGAGTATCTGCTCTACCAGACGCTGCTGGGTCTCTGGCCCTTCGAGGGACTGACGCCGGAGATGCTGCCGGTCTTCCGCCAGCGCGTGGCCGAGTACATGCAGAAGGCGACGAAGGAAGCAAAGGTCCACACCAGTTGGGTCAACGCCAATGAAGCCTACGATGGGGCGGTGCGCGGCTTCATCTTCGGTCTGCTGCCGGACGACTGCAATTCCGCCTTCCTCCTCGAAGTGCAGGAGTTGGCCAAGCGTCTGGCATTTTACGGAGTGTTCAACTCTCTTTCTCAGGTGTTGCTGAAGGGGATTTGTCCAGGCGTGCCGGACTTCTACCAGGGCTGTGAGTTGTGGGACCTGAGCATGGTCGATCCGGACAATCGCCGGCCCGTCGATTTCGCTCGCCGCTGGGACATGCTCCGCGAGTTGAAGGCGGCGGTGGCGCGCTGCGGCGCGGACCTGGCGCCGCTTCTGTACGATCTGCTCGATCATTTCGAGGATGGGCGCGTCAAGCTCTATCTGACGTGGCGGCTGCTGAGTTTTCGGCGTGAGAAGGCGAAGGTGTTCCTGGATGGGGACTATCAGCCGTTGGAATCGACCGGGATGAAAAAGGACCATGTCGTCGCCGTGCGCCGGACCCTGGAGAACGAGGCGATCGTGGCGGTGGCGCCGCGGCTGGTGGTGGGATTGGCAGGGGCGGGTTACTGGCCCATGGGCGAGCAGGTCTGGGGCGACACCTGGCTGCGGCTTCCCGAGGACGATAAGGGCCGGCACTATCGCAATGTGCTGACGGGCGAATTGCTGGAAGTGGCGGGCGGAGCGGGGATGCCGGGCATCGCGCTGACGAAGGTGCTGGCCGGTTTCCCGGTGGCCCTGCTGGCGCGCGAGTAGCGATCGCGTCGGACTCAGCGCTATCGGTGTCTCTGCCTTTCCAGCCGTTGGTAGATCGGTACATGGCGATAGTAGACCTCAAGGGTCAGGAGCGACAGGGAAGTCTGCATGATGCGTCCACCGGCGCTGGCGGTGCCGTCGCCGCGCGGGTCCCAGCTACCGTCGCGATCCTGACTTGAGATCAGGATGTCACGCATGCCTTTGCGCTTCCCATCACCGTTCCAGAAATCCCAGTATTCGCCGCTCATGTGATGGAAGACCTGGGTGGCGTAATACTCGTAATAGATGTTCCGCCCCGTCGGCGGAGCGCTCGCCATCAGCTTTTTGACCCCATTACACAGGTCCGGATTGCGCCTTGGGGTGCCGAGATACTGGCGACAAAGCAGTCCGACGGCGGTCATCGCGGGAGCATCGCCGGGGCCGGTGTAGCCGTAGCCGCCGCCATCGGTCGTCTCACAGGAGTTGAGCCAGCGGGTGGCACCAACGAGGGTGACCTGCGGCACTTTCAGCCCGGCCATCTGTCCCGCCTTGAGGGCCTGGACCTGCCAGCCGGTCACCGAAGTATCGCCACCCTGACGAGGCTGGTAGCGCCAGCCGCCACTCATGGGGTCCTGAGCCTCGGCAATGTAATGGAGCGCCGCTTGCGCCTGGCGTCGCAGCATTCGGTCGCCTGTCAATCCGTAAATCTCACACAGGGCGATTGTCCCCAGGGCGTGCGCGTACATGCCGCCGGGAAAACTTCCATCCTTCTGTTGCCTGGATAGCAGGTAATCCAGTCCGCGCGCGACCGTCTTGACGTATTGCTCGTCGTGAGGGTTGTTGCCGGACTTGTGGCTGATGCCGGCCGCGAGAAAGGGGAGCATACCGAACGCCGCCCCCGCCGTGTCGTTCATCTGGCCCTTTCCAGGTGAGCGATCGTCCCGGTATTTCTCCGCGGAGAGGCTCTCGCGAGCATGTTCGTTGAATTTTTCCAGCGACCAATGGCCCTCGGGGGCTTGATGGAGAGCCAACCAGCGGAGTCCGCGTGCCACAGCGGCCTCGGATGCGTGACTGCCTCCCATTTCGAGAGCGGTCCTCTCACGACCCGGCCCTCGTCGCCACCCCAAGCCGCCCGGCACCGGGTCGAAGCCGCGCGAGGCACCGATGGGAGTGGGGATCAGCCTCCCGTACACCTCCTTGAAAGCAACAACGCCAAGGCCGTCGTTCACATCGAACGTGCCGTAGAGGATAAGGTCCTCAGCCTCCAAGGGACCGGCTTCGTACAGCCAGGGGGTCTGTGGCGTCAGGCTCTGGTCCAGGCCCGTCAGGAACATCTCTTCCTCATAGGGAGAAAGGGCAATCACCTTCTTGATCCCGGCCTTGCGTGTCCTTTCCAGGACTTTCAGAAGCGACCTGGAATGAAGATCTTCATCGGCCCGGATCGTCAGGCGCACGTTCTCTCCCCGAAAGGCTGGGATCGCCTTCAATTTCTCGAGCAAGACGTCCTCCCAATCGACTGCGTTGATCTCCCCATGAACAAGGCTGTACATGGCGGATAGAGTCATCCAACTGAGCCGGCCCGCGTTTCGGGGATCTTTAAGGCTTCTGAGGGTGAGCGCCATATCCCAGAGGTTATCGTCCGCCTCTTCCTTGTGAGCCTCGGAAATAGGGATGACGAGATGCTTCGCGCGTGCAGGGGAGTGTAACTCGAACTGAACGGGAGCAGATGAGTTCTCGTCCAAGGCGAGATGGGCCTTCAGGTCGGTGATCTTGGCATTCGCGCAGACGTCGAGGATTGCAAGAAGCCTGCCGTATTCGAGATTGCCGTCCAGACTGATGACGACGGCGGGCTTGCCGCTGAGTTTCCCGGCGGCCTTCTCGACCTCCTTCGAGAGGAAGTCGCGCAATGCCTTCGATGAGGGAAACGGTTTCCTCTGACCCGCCACCCTGATCGCACCTTCAGCGTCCACGGTCAGCCGGATAACTGGGGCCTTCGCAGCGGACGGTTTGTCGTCTCCGAGCGTGAGCGCTGCGATCAGGAGGATTCCCATCAGGGCGGGCATTGATCGAGACATGGTTACTCCTGATGGTGTCGTTCGAGTCGATGACGGGGACTGTCGCATTCGCCTCCGCATTAGAAATCTCGCGAGTGCGCCTGTCAACATCCATCCGAACCGTGTAACACAGGTGAGGGGAGCGCCGCTCCGCTGACTGTTCAAACCCATAGCCCCGTTGAGGAAGCGAGGTGGAGACGATGAATGACCGGGGCTGGCCGGGCGAAGTCTGGCGCCTCGACCCGGCCATTGAGCGGGAACTGGAGGAAGTGACCCGGCTGAGCTTCCACTGCGGAAGCCAGCAAGCAAGACCGCTTGCGGCCACGACCGTTCGCCCTCAACAGCGGCGGCGAACTTACGAAATCGACATCTGGCTTTCTCTACGGCCGCCTGAAGATGTACCAGACGCTGCCGGCACCCAACTCGACCTTGGTCGTGAATAGTTTCGGTCGCTTGTCCGACCCTCTGCCGCGCGGCTGGTTCCAGCAAATCTCCAGGCTGCCGCCCTCCATGAGGCGGTAGATCGCCAGCGAGTTGCCTCCACCCGAAGGCCCGGAGTTCCAGAGGATGTCCATCGTCTTGGGGGTCTGCGTGGGATCGATGGTGATCCTGGCGCTGCCATATTTTTTCCCGTCCAGGGTGAGAGTGACCTCGTTTTCATCGAAGAGGACGCCGTACCTCTCGGGGTCGGAGGAAGTAGAGCCATTCGTCTCGATCCGGTCCAACTTCCATTTGCCCTCGAAAGCCTTCAGGTCCTTGAGCACGGCTTCCGCTCGATTCGCCGTGTGAATGACAGTTTCGGCGCTTTGAAGCGATACGCTTTGGTTGTGGCGGCCGACTTCCTTGCCCTGATGGCTGGCGACGATGGTGCAAGCGACGGTATTCGACTCGAGAATGGGGACGACTGTCACTTCGAGCGCGCGGTCGAGTTTCAAGTTCAGAGGCTCCCCGCCGACTTTGACCGATACGGAAGTGAATTCCGACAGCGGGCCTTCCATGTTTTTCCCGCTGTTCAGAAACACTTCGGTGGAGGTGCCAAAACGCAGCCGGCGAACCTCGCTGAGCTTCACGGATTGCTTGCCCACGCGGAAAGTGCGATCCTGTGCGGCGCCGCTCACCAACGCGTCCTTGTACTTGACCTCCACGCGCAGATTTGCCGGGTCCTTCGCGATGGGGAAGGGGACCGTGGTGACTGAGTACGACGTTCCGGCGGCCTTCATTTCGCAGCGGCGTTCGGCTCCTCCGTCGTTGGTCAGCACCAGTTCAACTTCAAGGGGAGTTGCCGGGACCGTCAGCGAGACGGCGGTGGCCTTGAACTCGATCGGCTCGTGCTTGCTCTTGAGCTGGATGGCCGGAGCGGTGAACGTGATCTCGGATGGGGCCAGGAATCGGCTCGCATGGCTCACCGGGATGGCCAGGTTGATTCCCGCTCTTCGGATTCCGGAAACGACCACTCCGACGACCTTTCCTTTGCGGTCGAGTACGGGCCCGCCCGAGTTTCCCGGGTTGAGGACTGCGTCCAGTTGAATGCGGTGCAAGTCGAGCTTCGCGTCCCGGCGGAGGGAACTGATGTTCCCCACGTTGATGCTGATCGCCGGATATTCTCCGGGTTTCGCAAGCGCTGTCCCAAACGGAAAACCGAACGCGATCACCTCGGTCAACTCGGCCAGTCCTTCATCGGATCCCAGTGACAGTGTGGGGAGCTTGTGTTCTCCTTGCGCTCGCAGAAGGGCAAGATCGAGATCCTTGTCCCGGCGGATAACCTTGGCAGTCAGCTTTTTCTGCGTCTTCAGCCCCGCATCGAGGACCAGCGTCACTGTCGCGCCGACGGCCACATCGCTGACGACATGTTCGTTGGTGAGGAACAGGCCGGCCGGATGAATGCAGAATCCAGAACCGACGCCCGAGGTTGCCTCGATGAGTACGGTGGCTGGTTTCGCGAGCTTCGCGATTTCCTGCCGCGGCAATTCTTCGTCCGCCGCGCGCAGTGTGGGAATGGCCAGGAAAGCCGCCAGCACCACCGGCAATCCAACCGGACGTCTTGGCTCGTTCATGCTGTTCTCTGAGGGGGCGGGCGAAAATTGAGGGAGCTTTCAGAGTCCATTCCGGGTATCGATGTTCTTGAAGTGCGCTCCGGGACGGTGAAGATGATCTTGGCACACCCTGGACTCGACATCTTCTGTGAACGCGATCACAGCAGTTCGCCCGATACTTGCGGCGCGGAGGTCCTGTCGCAATGGCGTGAGGAGTCCTGGAATCATGG
>JBBSDR010000213.1:0-8204 GCA_038240465.1 Gemmatales bacterium | reverse complement strand
GATACCGTTCTCACCCTGGCGCACGCCCTCGGTGTGGACTGCCGCGCCTTTCAGGAAGCGCCGACGTCAGACCAGGCGCCACGTCCACGCGGCCGGCCTGCGAAAGCCCCTGCCGTTGCGCAGGACGAGCGCGAGGCCGACAAGCCGGCTGATGAGCCGACGGAGAAGACGAGCGCCAAGGGCAGGGGCAAGAGACGCAAGCGGGAGTAGTGGTCAGATGGGCGAGTTTCGTGAAGCGATGTACCAGTTTCGTGAAGTGGTGATCCTGCTTTGCGGCTTCTTCGCTCTTGCGCTGGCGCCACTATTCATCATCGTAGCGTGTACTGATTGGCGCTGGTTCTGGGAGGACGAGCGCGTCCGGCCGTGGGTGGACCGGCTCGGCAAGCGCGGCGCTCGCATCCTTTACATCTGCTTCGGACTGATCCTCATATGGTGTGGCGCGTCACTACTTTGGAATCGGCTCTAGCGCCACGCTCGGCTATCCCCACACGAGGACTATCACCATGATCGCAACCCGAGGCAACGAACTGCTCCACACGAGCCACGAGGACGCCATCACCGTCCGCCGCTGCGCCTTCGCTCGCCTCGTCTCCCTTCACGCCAGGATGAGCGGCCACGAGCCGGACCCGCGCGACCTGGACCAGTGGCTCGCCGCCGTGTGGCCGATGATCGAGGAACAGGGCATGGACCCGGCGCGATGGGCGCGAGCGTATCTCATCGCCTGCGGGCTGGTGAGGGAACCGGAACCCGTTGAGATGATGCCATGACCACGCTGGACGCATTCCTCGACAGCATCGTCTCCGAACCATCGGCCGCGAGCAGCACCTGGCTCATCCTGGCCGACTGGCTGGACGACCACGATGTCCCCTATCAGGCGGAGTTGATTCGCCTGCACCAGCAGATCCTCGACACCCGTTGCGAGCCGGACAGGCATCCCCAGCGTGCAGGATGGCAGTCTCGGATGGTCGAGCTGCTCTGCCAGGGCGTGCGGCCTATCGTGCCACAGCACACGGTCACCTTCGCCGAAGGGGGCGAGATGCCCTTCACCGTCGATAGCCTCGAAGGCGAGGACGGCGGCTGTGTGCTGGTCGATGCCGAGGGCTTGCCCGGTGTGTCGCCGTGCGTCCGGTTCGGCCGAGGCGTCGAGGCTGGCGAGTACAAGATCGGCCAGCGTGTCGAGGTCGAGGGCCTGCTGCGGACCCGAGTGATTCCCGGCCGGCTGATCGGGGGGGAGCGCTTCGAGGCGGTCAACGAGATCGAAGTGAGGGACAGCCGGCCGGGCAGACCCTGAACTTCACCAGACGCGCCAGGACAGCCGATCGGCACGCGGACAGCCCAAGACCAGATTGCATGCCGTTCGCCCCTTGGTGGGTTGGTGGGGTAAGCGATCGGCAGAGGAGCAGGGAGAGCCAATTGCCTCGACACCCTACTTCATGGCAACCTGCCCATCTCTCCGTGCCGAAGTGACCTTTCCTTCCTTCCGCATTATCGCTAAACTCTCGCATCAGGGTTGCGATACCCGCTGGCCACCGGGAATCGCACAAGCGGTCTGACTGGGCTTGAAGCTACTCCCATCCTTCAAGTCCAGCAGACCGGCCCACACGGAATAGATGGGAGGCGCTGGCACATGATGCCATTCGTCAAGGGCGACATCCGTTCGTTCAAGCATTTCAACGTCATTCACTATCTCACAACTCCCTGGGACGACACGCCCGGTGAGACGCCGACTCCACTTGTAATCGGCGTTCTGAACCTCGCCACGAATCTGCGGACGACGTTTAGCATCCTTCAAGCCGCTGAACGAGCCGGGATTGGCGCATCCGACATCCCGTCCCAGATGTGCAACCTCGAACGAGTCATGCTCGAGGATTTTCATACTCATCTCCGAAATGAGTGCAGGCGAAGATGGTTGCACTGGAACATGCGGGATGCGATGTTCGGTTTCGAGGCCCTGGCACACAGGTTCGCCATTCTGGGAGGGAGTTCCACAGAGATTTCCCCACAGAGGCGGTTCAACCTGGCCGCGATCCTGATCTCTGCGTACACGGAGAAGTATTCCGCCGACCCGCGACTTGAAAAAATCGCTGAGAAGAACAACCTCAGTATGCTCGACTACCTCACCCGAACGGAGGAAGCCGATGCCGCCCGAGCAGGGCATTACCAATTACTCCAGCGATCGGTCTGGCGAAAGATCGATATCATCGTCACCATGTTCAGACTATTCCTGACGCGGAGCATACTACACGACGGCGAAGAGAAGGAAGGATGTCTGCTACAGCACATGAGATCCCCCCAGAAATCCCCCATATCCAGACAGCCCCCAACACCAACTGCCATCGTAGAACGCACCACAAGCGGGGGCTGGAGCATTGAGGATCATCCGAATGCAGAGATTGACAGCGCGAGTGAATCGCCCGATCCCAAGACGAACGAGACATCCGTCCCTGAATCAGGGCAACTGACCGCAGAAGACAGCGACGTAAGCACGACTGACCAAGAAATCCCAAAGTCTCCCCAGGCAGAACCGGACTTAGCTGACGGCGATCCTACAGAAGATCCGCGACCCTTGTTGTCTGGGTTGATCGGCAGCGAAACAGTTCCAACCGTCGAGACTGTGTTCCGCCTGGGGAGGGTCCTTCGACACGCTGACTTAGGACACCTTATTCAGAAACAGGCCGCACCCCCGATGGGGGGCGCGTATGCCCGCGCCCTGTTGCTCGCATGTTATTACGATGACCAAGCGCGAAGGCAGAGCGTGGAACGGATGTTGAGCGAAATCGAGCGCGACAGGTCCTGGCCCGGCGTCAAGCGCTGGCTGGCCCGGTTTGCTCAACTCGTCGCCGCAGAGGTCGCAATTCTTGATCCGGAGAACCTCGATGAGCAAGGCACTGGTGCGTCATCTGACAAGAGCACGAAGAGGAGACGAACCGGAGGGAAACCGCCCTTGGAGAAGAGTAACCCGTTGCAGTTCCAGGTCTACCAACGCATTCAGCAAGAGCATCAACCGGGCGCGGAACACGTTGCTACTTTGGGCCGGCTGAAGGATGACAAGGATTTCATCGAACAAGTCAAGGCTGCTGGTCTGAAGCCAAACTGCGGATTGGTGAGAAAAGCGCTGGCGCTGTTTGACCAACGGCGGCGAGATCAAGCGCGCAAGAATCAAGAAACTGGTCCCGCGTGAGTTTCTTGGCCAAATCGGTTCACTTCCTGACGACCCCTGTTTTTCTGAGACACTTCGAGACCACTCCTTCAAGAAACGGCGCAAGAAATCGCGGGCTGGAAATCTTGCGCGCTCCCCCGCGTCAAGAATTCGGCGGCGGCGATGAATCCGCCGAACCAACCTACCGCGAAGGGGAATCCTATGGCGACTGCGACTGTGCCGCCCGACCTGGCGGCGCTGGCCAACCTGCCCGACGACGCACTGATCGGCGTCGATCAGGTGGCCCGGCTCTACGACTGCTCCGTTCGGCACGCCTGGCGTGCTGCTGACCGGGGGCCGATCCCTCCCCCGCTCCGCGTGGGACGAAACGTCAGATGGCGCATTGGCACCCTTCGCGATCACATTCGGGGCGGCTGCAAGCCGTGCCGGACTGCGGGGAGGTCATGAAAGATGGCACTCCCCATCATCGCGGATGGCCTGGCCAATCACCACCAGGCCCACCTGTTCAACGACGTCAAAAGTGCTGACACCATCGACATCGAGGGCCGGCGCGGATAACAGCCGCGGCCGGCCCTGGAGGAATCCGTTCATGTCTGACCGTAAGAGACTCACTGATATTCTATCCGCTGCCGGCAACGGCGGCTCTGACTGGATCAACGACAACTGGGGAGACATCCCGCCCGCTCCGGACTTCGGCACTCCGATTCCGAAGGGCTACTACATCACTCACATCGTCGAAGGCGTTCTCTTCAACGCAAGCAAGGGGACACCCGGCTACAAGCTGACGCACGAGATCATTCAAGGCGAACATCGCGGTCGCCGCCTCTGGTTCGACATCTGGTTGACCGGTGCTGCGAAGAGCGGGGCGGTTCGCGATCTGGCGAAGTTGGGCATCAGCAGCAAGCAACAACTGGAACAGCCGATCCCGTCTCGACGGATTCGGTGCAAGGTACTCGTCGTCGTGCGCAAGGACGACCAGGACATAGAACGCAACGAGGTTCGGTCTTTCGATGTTCTCGGCATCGACCCGCCCCAGCAAGACCCCTTCGCGCCCCCCGAGGGCGCGGATGTGATCGGCGACAATGCGGATGCCGCGCAGCAACCCGGGACCAACGGTACGACGCCGACTGGGGCGAACGGCACGACGACACATCCGAAGGATGCCAAGGAGACACCGGACGGGACGGGGACAGAGGGAGGGACCAAGCAATGACAACGACACGAACGCCGCGGCTCGGCTTTCGTGTCATGGGGAACGTCGAGGGAACGCGCCGGCTCGTTGACGCCGGCGCCGCCCTCGCTGCCCATGCCGCGGCCGATCCGAAAGCCGAAGTAGAAAAGGAAAGCTACCTGTCCGCCTTCTGGTTCGCCGATGATTTCCGCGAACATTTGGAAGCGACGTCCTCAAGTAAGGGATACGACGGCGTTTGCTGGTCCCCCTGGCTTTGGTGGGACATCGACCGCAAGGACGACCTCGACCGCGCGCTACAGGACGCCCGGGCGCTTGCGTCGAGACTTCTGGACCGATACTCCGACCTCGACGCCGACGACCTGCTGCTGTTCTTCTCGGGCGCGAAGGGTTTTCACGTCGGCTTGCCGACGTTCTGGGCGCCAGCGCCGTCTGTGACGTTCCACCGCACGGCCCGGCTCTTCGCCGAAGCTCTCGCTGCCAACGCCGGGGTGAGCATCGACAGCGGGGTTTACGACAAGGTGCGGCTCTTCCGGGCGCCGAACAGCAAGCACCCTCGAACGGGACTGCACAAGCGCCGGCTGTCGCTCGATGAGTTGCTTCATCTTTCGGCAGACCACATTCGGCAACTGGCGAGCGAGCCGGCCCCCTTCGACCTGCCGACCGTCAACGTGTCCTGCGACCGGGCCGCGGCCGACTGGCAAGAGGCCGAAGCTGCTGTCGCCAAGGAAGCCGAAGTGAAGGCAACACGGCGACAGAGTGTCAACAACGGTGAGCCGACCCTGAACAGGACAACCCTCGACTTCATCCGCGACGGCGCAGAGCAGAACAACCGGCACCGTCTTCTATTCAGTGCGGCCGCGAACCTCGCCGAATTTCGCTGTCCTCCTGCCCTCGCTCATGCTCTGCTGACCGCTGCTGCCCTCGATTCGGGACTGACTCCGGCCGACACGCGCCGACAGATCGAATGCGGGTTGGCACATCCGGGACAGCCGGACACTGCAGCGGACGCCGTGGAAACAATGCCCCCTGCGTCGCCCCCCACTCTCGGACCTGCCGAGATCCGCGCTGCTCTGGCGGCCATGTGGATTCAGCAAACAACGACGCCGACCAGGCCGCCGGACGCGCCCGACGACGACCAGCGGGCCGAGGCCGAAGCGATCGCTGCTTCCGGAGGGACGCCCACTCCCCCCGATCCGCCGGCCGGCGCTCGGTTCTACTACGCGGATGAACGCCGGCGATCATGTCCCCCTGCCGCTGCCAAACTCTGGACATGGGAGGGGGCTGCAAAGTGGTATCACGTCGATGAGTTTCCGCTGCCGGAGATGGGAGGCCGAAAATGACTCCGCGCTACCAGTGCGCCGCCGACGTCCTGACCGGCTGGCGCGATGACGTTCTTTCTGGCAAGCCGCCCGAGTTATTTCCTGTGGGGACTGGCGACTTTTCCCGAATCGAAATCGGACCCGGCACCGTCACCTTGCTTGGCGGGGCGCCAGGGAGCGGTAAGACCGCACTCGTCATGCAGTGGGTGTTCGACGCCTTGCGGATGACCCCCGACCTCCGCGTTCTCGTTGCAAACGTCGAGATGGGGCCGGCCACCCTGCTCGACAGACAGCTCGCCCGGCTGTCGGGAATCAACCTCTCCCTGATCCGGCACCGCCGGCTAACTGCCGAACACGCCGACCGGATCGACCAGGCGATGAACACGCTCGAACCGCTCGCCGAACGGCTTGTCTTCATTCGGCCACCCTTCGACCTGGCGAACGTCGCGGCAACCGCCGACGCTTTCGACGCGCGGCTCTTGTTGCTGGACTACATCCAGAGAATCGGTGCGCATGGCGAGCACGCTGATCAGCGCGGCGCCGTCAACGCCACGATGAGCCACTTGCGGGAATTCGCCGACGCCGACACCGCAGTTATCGTCGTCTCGGCGATCGGGCGGACGAAGGACAGCAGGGGACGTTCGACCTACGCGGGCGAGGGGCTGAACCTGGCTTCCTTCCGCGAAAGCTCAGAGCTGGAATTCGGCGCCGATGACGCCTTCATCCTGACCCCTGACGACGACGACCAGGGCGACGCCGTGACCCTTCGACACCTGAAGTCCCGGCACGGCGAGTGCCGCGACATGGCCTTGACCTTCGACCGGAAACACCAGCGGTTCAAACCGATCGGCGAGGAGCAGGGGGCGTGCCCGGACAAGGGGAAGCGATCGTCGGATCTGGCCAGCCTGTGGAGGCGCACATCACCGGGCGCGGAAGACGACGAAGGGGGTGACGAGTGACGCCGGGCATCCTTGCTGTCGGCGAAGAGCTGCCGCCAATGGAAGAATCCGAGCCGGCGCCGTCGAGCCGCCCTCACCGGGACAAGCCGAAGGGAAAACAGGACACACCGAAGACGAAGGCGGGGGAGCGCTTCGCCGTGCTCAACGCCTTCGTTGACTTTGCCCTGGCGGACTTGAATCGCGGCGAGCTGGCTGTCTGGTTTGTTTTGTTCAGAGACACCAGGGACGGTACGGCGAGAACCTCTTACGACGACATCGCCGGGCGAGCCGGGCTGAACCGGCGCAACGTCGGCCGGGCGCTTCGACGGCTGGAGCAGCGAGGGCTGGTCAAGATCGTCCACCGAGGCGGATTGCGACGTGGGGTGTCACGCTACCGGGTCCGGGGACTGCCGAAGGATGACTGACCTGGGGGCGCTGGGGTCCCTCTTGCTGGGGGCATTTCCAGCACCGTGCTGGGGACGTGTGCGCCCCCTATCCCAGAATGGGACCAGAAACGCGGTCCCCCTGCTTGACGCAGGACCCGCGAAGACAGAAAAACGCAACCTCGTCCGGGAAACTCTTGCAACGGACCTTGTTTCCGGGTTTAACACAGTACGAGAATAGTCGGGACGCCAGGTGTCCCATGTGCCGCAAACGGAGAAGCGATCGACCCATGCCCACGAAAACCGAACTGATCTGGGACGGCAAGTATGACGCCAAGGGCAACCGAGTCGCCCCGCTACGGGTGGCGCTCCCCTTTCAAACAGTCGAGACGGTCAACGAATCGGCTCAGGACCGCGCCAGGAGTCTTTTCCAGTATGCTGAGCAGGAGAAGCCGTGGCGGAACCGGCTCATCTGGGGCGACAAGAAATATGTGCTGCCCTCCTTGCTGCCTGAGTTCGCCGGGAAGGTGAATCTGATCTACATTGACCCCCCTTCAACACGGGTGCCGACTTCTCTTTCACGGCCACGGTTCCCGATATCGACGACGGCGACGATGCCGGTATCGCCTTCACGAAGCAACCGAGCCTGATCGAGCAGAAAGCCTACCGTGACACATGGGGCCGCGGCATCGAATCCTACTTGCAGTGGTTTTACGAGACGGTCGTTCTGCTGCATGAGTTACTGACACAGGAAGGAACCATTTACGTTCACTTTGATTACCATGTCGGCAGTTACGCCAAGGCCGTGATGGACGAGGTATTCGGTCGTGAGCATGAGATCGCGCAAGTCATTTGGAAACGACAAACAGCCCATAGTGACTCGCACTCATACGCCAACCTGCATGACACCATCTATGTGTTCAGCAAGTCAGAATCATACACCTTCAACACGCAATACATCCCGTACAGCGAAAAACACATTGCGGAGAATTATCGGTACAAAGACGAAAAAGGGGTATTCGCACTTGGTCAGATGAAAGCTCCGCACAATCGCGGGCCAAGGTATGAGTGGAATGGCATCGTTCGTCACTGGAGCTGTACTTTCCCCCATTCCCTATGCTTTTTGCATAAGAGACATTTCCCATCTCTGAATTTTTCGTGGCTCGGAACGGCGTCCTGGCCGCGATCAGATGACCAAGCGCAGTAATCGCT
>JBBSDR010000212.1:0-8217 GCA_038240465.1 Gemmatales bacterium | reverse complement strand
GGAGCAACACCAAGAACCAAGCCCCGAGGACGGGGCTGGCCCCGAGGCAGGATGTCTGAAACACGTTTGAATGCGGATCGGAATAGACGGAAATATCCTTAACCCCGTGTCCACTTTTCGTGGGGAACTCCACCGTTTCCGCCTTTCTGTCTCCGCCCTTAGTCAATCGAGGAAAGGCGATCCTGTGCGGCATGGCGGACGCCGTGGATGGTGACGGTCTGGTCATCGAGGGTGAACAGAATTCGATAAACCCCGCGGCGCCGGCCGAAGAGCAACGGTCGAAGTTCTACTCCGAGATCGCCGGCCTCGTCCGCAAGCGGACAGCGCTCGGGGTTGTTCTCCAGTGAGCGAACAGCCGTCAGCACGCCGGCATGCCACCGGGCAGCAGCAGCCACGGACCCCTGCCTCAGCCAGGCGATCGCAACCTCGATGTCGGCGTCAGCTCGGTGCGTCGTTCGCAAGGCGTAAGGCACGGCTTACTCCCGCTGTTACTGCGGGAGGTTGTACCGAATCGCGATCTCGGCCATGACTTCCTCAAAGGGTCGAGTGCGCCCCGCCCTGGCGTCCTCCAGCGATTCTCGCAGGATCCCCAGTTCCTTCTCACGGTTGTGGGCCGCTGGGGGTGGCGCGAGGTCGTCGCCGTCGGCCAGTTCGACCAGGACTTTTGCTCCCTCGGGGAGCTGTGCCCCAGCAGCCAGGACGATCACCCCGTTTACCACCATCCCTTCCAGTGTCATCGGTGAGCCTCCCAGAATTCCGTGGCAATGGCGACAAGTCGGTTACTGTGCCTTTTGAGAATTATACCGCCTCAGAGGCTGTGAAAGAATGGGGGCGGGATTCCCTCGTAGCACAGCCGTCCCGGCTGTGCGAATCACAGCCGGGACGGCTGTGCTACGATTCGTTCACACTCTCTCAGGAACCGCAAAGGGGTCAAACCCCGCAAAGGGGGAGCAGGAGTGGGCCTATTTCCTGAACAAGCTCAAGAGTGTCCGCGAGAGGGACGGCACGCTGCTCGACCACACCCTGGTCGGCTACGGCAGCAGCGGTGGCGCCATCAATGCCCATGACAATCATCACCTGCCGGCGATGCTGGCCGGCGGTTCGCGGCCGGGTGTCCGGCATCAGGGACACCTCGTGAAGGAAGGCGTCCGTCTCGGCAACCTCTGGAGCAGGGTCTTCGACCGGATGAACGTCCCCCTCCCCAGGAACTTCCAGGGCGGCGAAGCGGACGGGATTATTCGGGAACTGGACCCCGAAAAGGGGTCAAGCCCGATCCAAATACGGCAACGCCTGGATTCCCGTCGGCGAACTCCGCATCGGCGAACACCTGCTGGCCACTGACGGCTCGACTCCGGAAGTCGAGTCGTTTACCCCTCGCCCCGAGCCGGAGCCCGTGTACATTATCGAGGTCGAGGGCGACCTCTGCTACCGCGTCGCCGAGCAGGGGCTGCTGGTGCATAAGTGCAGCAAATGGGTCAGACCCCGATGGACTTCCCCTGACCCCGATGGACTTCCCCGCATCCTTCCTGAGAGGCCGCATTTGGGCCGGTCCCGCTGATGAGTATCTCTGCCTTTTCAAACTGGACTGCGTCGAGTAGGTAGACCTGTTCGGGGAAAGGGAACTGCGCGTGGAACGCTTTAGGAAGACAAGATCCGTGGACGAACAAGCAGTATTCGCGTTCCTCAAGAAACAGGAAAAAACCGTCCTGCTCGACTACCTGCACGCGGCATTTCAGGAAATGGATGCCGACCAGCGCCGCGCCGTCTTCGGCGAAGTTGACCGCAAGCCGGTGAAAGCGCCCAGCGGCGGCGACGAGTTGCGGGAAGAGATCGACGAGTTTCGCCGCGATTCTCTGGCTCGCAGTTACTACGCCCCCTTCAATATGAACTCGAAGAACTTCATGCACATCCCGGAGAGGACCAGAGAATGGTGCAGCCTCTTCGCCAGGTTCGTCGCGGACGCTTCCACCCTGACAGCCCGAGGGGAACACACTCAGGCCGCCGCCTGCTTTGCCATGCTTTACGAGTTGCTCGAAGCCCTGGACCAGGGCGAGGAGATCATCTTCGCCGACTTTCTTCCTTCAAGTTACCCGAGCGAAGAGAAGAAGACAGGCGGCCCCAAGAAGACCCGAAAGGGTCCGAAATGTCGCGATTCAACGCGGAGGCCCCGAGCAACCGAACGCAGTTCCCGGTCGAGCAGGGATTCCGTCGACGCCTCCTTCGTACCGAAATGGGGAAGCGGCCTGAACTGTCTCCGATCGGTATAATCTCTCTCTGCATGAAACCGCCTGGAACCGCGGGGCAATCCTGACATGAGCGAGCGAATCACATTCGAGGCAAGACTGCGGCAATTCTCGCGCGCCCGGCGCGGACTGCTCAACGCCGTGATGGGCTATCGGCTCGGGCTGCTCGCTCTGGCAGCGGGCAGCGTGGGCTTGCTGCTGCTGAGCGGCTGGATTCCGAACGTCCTCGTCAACCTCGCCCTGTTCGCCATCCTCGCCCTCTGGCTGCTCGTTCTCAGCATCATTGGACTGGTGCGCTGGGTGCGCTTTCGCTCCTGTCTCGAGGAAGCGTTTCGCCTGGAGGAACTGGCCGGCAACCTCAATAGCCGGGTCGTCAGCGCCTGGGATTTCCTCCGCGATGAACGCCCGTCGCCGCTACAGCAAGCCGTCGTGACTCGCGCCGCGGACGATCTGAAAGAGGAACACGAAGCCCGGCTCGATGGCCATAAGCGCGACCGCCGCCGTCTGCAATTCGCTGGAGTGCTGGTGGTCTTCGTCGCAATCGGCTTGACCGCTCGGTTCGGCTTCGGGCAGTTCCTCGCCAACCTTGGTAACTCGTGGCGCGGCTTGCAGAATATGCTCTTTCCCGTCGAACTGAGCGTCGAAGTGTCGCCGCACGCTCCCGCCTATCGTCTCGGCACCAGAGTTGACGTGGCGCTCAAGGTCAATCGCCCGGTCAACGGCGAGGCCCGGCTGGTGCGGAAGATCGGCGACGAGACGACGATCATTCCGCTGTCGCTCGGCGATGACAACACGGCGAAATTCACGGCCACGAGCGAAGTCGAGGCGGAGCAGGTGCTGACCTTTCATGTGGGCGACAAGCACAGTGAGGACGTGGCGCTGATCTTCACGACGCCGCCGGTGCTGGTCAACATGCAGACGGAACTGGTCTATCCCCCGTACACGCGCCAGCCGACGCGGTCGCTGGAGAACGTGCAGCAGCGCTTGCTCGCCCTGCCGGGGACGCGCATCATGCTCGGCTTCACCTTCTCGAAAGACCTGGAATCCGCGACGATCAAGTGGGACAACGAGGTGGAACCGTTGCCGCTTGAAGTGGTTGGCCGTTACGCCACGTTCAGCCTGGTGCAGAAGGAGGACGTGAAGTTTCGCCAGGCAACCGTGCAAGTGGTCGATAAGCACGGGTTCTCGCTCGACGAGCCATTGGAAATCGTCTTCGAGCGCCAGGAGGACGAACCGCCGCAGGTGCAGTTGCCGCGGCATCTCAAGGAGGACATGGGCATGCTGGAGCCGGCGGCGAAACTCTTTGGCTTTGGCGTGCCGGCGTCGGACGATTATGGGGTGACGCGAGTGGTGCTGAAGTGGCGGCGCAGCCTGCTCGACGATCGATCGAGGGTAATCGACAAGGGCGAGGTCGAGCGGTTGATCTTGCCGCCGCAGCCGCGTGTGGTGGTCAATTTCGAGAAGGTGTTCGCGGACATGGGCCTGAAGCCGGGCGACCGCATCAGCTTCGAAGTAGAGGTGCAGGACAACCGCCTGCCGAAGCCGCAGAAGGTCGTGTCGCGGACGTGTTCGTTCTACATCTTTCAGGAAGATCTCGGCGACCTGACGGTGCGCGAGCTGGGCTTCGGCGGGGCCGACCCGCTGGCGCGCGAGCGTATTGCCCGCTCGACACGGGCGACGACAGTGAAGGAGCCGGAGGGATTGAAGAGTCGCGAGGCGGTGCGAAATGAGTTCCCGGGGACCATCACAAGCGGCACGCAAGCGCCGTCGGTGCGCGGCGAACATGCGCAGGCGACGCGCGATTACTTCCGGCTGTTATCGACGGTGAAATATCCCGAGGTGGAACCGAAGAAGCCGTGAGGCGAATCATCTCCAAGGGTGTCTCGCTGGTGGTCGGAGAGCGGGTCCGTTTCCTGGAGCTTTCAAGGCGGCAGCAAGTCCTTGAGAATCACAAGCGGGAGACCCGGAACGCTCCGGAAGCCGGTATCGTTGGTGACAAACAGCACGCAGTTTGCAAGGAGAGCCGTCGCGGCGTGCAGCGCATCAGGGGTTTTCAGCTTTGTCCTGACTCGCAATCGAGCAGCTTCCCGCAGAATCGATTGCGTGATGGGAAGCAGGTGCATGTCCGGTCCCTGAAGAGCGTTCTCATAGATCTGTTCCAGGGTAGTATTGCCGCTCTTGAGGGGGCCGACCAGCACTTCCATCAGCAGCAGGTCACTGCTGAGGACTTCGATGGTCCTTGCCTGTGCCGCCTGCCAGAGGGGTTGGAGCAGCGGGCCGTAAATCGGATGCTTCTCCACGGTATAGATAATCGGGTTTGCGTCGAGGTAGACCACGCCGGACGCCGGCAGGATTAGCGCCCCCACGAGTCTTTTTCCTCCTGCAGATGCTGTTCGTACTCCTCCCAGGTCGGGAATGCGTGCGGACCCGGGGGCAACGATTCGATAAACTCCAGCATCGAAACGCGGCGCGGCGGCGACGTTTCCGGGAAGACGACAATGACCTCGACCCTGGCGCCCTCCGGCAGTTCCGGCGCGATGATCTCAAGGCGGTGGCCCGGGAGAATTGTCGTTTCCATCCGCAAGGCTGTTTGCATGGTTGTCCCTCCTTTAAGCATTCTATTCAGCAAGGCGTTGCCTGGCGGGCGCTGGCCCCTCTGAGGTTTGCCGCGGTGAAGCATAACCACGAGTTATTCGTGCGCGCTCGCCAGAGCCTCCCCGCTGCACCTGGACGTTCTCCTTTCGCGGCCGGGGTTGCGATTCCGTTCGGGGAACCTATCATCGACACCATACCCCATGACGGAGAGCAGCCCATGACCGAAGCGACCGAAGAGAAACGCAGCAGCGCCGACGGCGTGACCTGGAACCTCAACGACCTGTACGATAGCGCCGAGGACGCGCGCATCGAGCAGCACCTCGCTGAAGCGCTCAAACGAGCCCAGGCGTTCGAGGCCGCTTATCGCGGCAAGATCGACGTTATCAGCGGTCCCGCGCCGGAGTTGCTCCACGAGGCGCTCGTCGAACTGGAGGCGATCTACGAGCAGATGGATCGGCCTGTCATCTACGCGATGCTGCTCCACGCCGCCAAGAACGACGATCCGCGCCACGGCGCCCTGCGCAGCCGGACGGAGGAACTGCGAACCGAGATCAACAAACATTTGATCTTCTTCGATCTCGAATGGTGCCGGGTGGCCGACGATCCCGCCCAACTGGTCCTCCAGAATCCCGCTGTCGCACGTTATCGCCACTTCCTCGAGAAAGCGCGCATCCTCAAGCCGCATCGGCTGAGCGAGCCGGAGGAAAAAATCCTCGACGAGAAGTCCTTGACCGGCCGTTCCGCCTTCGTCCGGCTCTTCGACGAGAGTGTGTCGGCGATCCGCTGTCCGCTGCGCGTTGCGGGCAAAACGGAGCAGGTGCCGGTGCAGCAGGTGCTGTCGAAGCTGGACAATCCAGATCGCAACGTCCGCAAGGCGGCCGCGACAGCCCTGACGAGGGGTTTGCAGGACAACGCTCATCTGCTGACGTATATCTTCAACACCATCGTCCAGGACCATCGTTCGGACTGCACCCTGCGCGTCTACAAGGACCCGCTGCAGCCGCGCAACCTGGCCAATGAGATCCCGGCCGAATGCGTCGAGGCGCTGATGTCCTCGGTCGAGAAGCACTACAAGACCGTGCAGCGCTATTACAAGCTCAAGAAGCAACTGCTGGGACTGTCGCAGCTCTACGACTACGACCGTTACGCGCCGCTGTTTGACGACCTGCCGGAGTGCAACTGGGAGACGGCGCGCAAGACCGTGACGGAGAGCTACGAGTCATTCAGCCCCAAGGCGGGAGAGATTGTCCGCGAGTTCTTCGAGCGCCGCTGGATCGACGCCTCGCCGCGAACCGGCAAGCGCGGCGGCGCGTTCAGCCACGGTGCAATTCCCGGCGTTCATCCCTACATCCTGATGAGTTACGAGGATCGTCTCAAGGACGTGATGACGCTGGCCCACGAACTGGGGCATGGGGTCCATCAGTACCTGTCGCGCCCTGTCGGCTACCTGGAGTTCGATACGCCGCTGACGACGGCGGAGACGGCGAGCGTCTTCGGCGAGATGCTGACGTTTCGGCGTTTGCAGCAGATGTATCCCGCGCCGCGCGTCCGCCTGGGAATGCTCTGCCGCAAGATCGAGGACGCCTTCGCGACGGCGTTTCGGCAAGTGGTGCTGACGCGCTTCGAGCAGTCGCTGCACAAGGCGCGGCGCGAGCAGGGCGAACTGACGACGGAGCAGATCAACGAGCTGTGGCTGGCCGCGAACAAGCCGATGCACGGCAGCGCCGTCAAGCTGACGCCCGGCTACGGCTGCTGGTGGCTGTACATCGGCCATTTCATCCATTCGCCGTTTTACTGTTATGCGTACTCTTTCGGGCAGTTGCTGGTGCTGGCGCTGGTGCAGAAGTACAAGCAGGAGGGCGAGGCGTTTGTGCCAAAGTATCTCGAAATGCTGTCGGCAGGTGGTTCGGCGCCGCCGCACGTCCTGCTGAAGAAGCTCGACATGGACGTGAACGATCCGGCATTCTGGGAGTTGGGCCTGAAGTTGCTCGACGACATGGTCGTCGAGGCAGAGCAACTGGCCGGACAGTTGTGATCGATTGAAAACTTCGTTGCCGCTTGCGGCTTGGCGGGAAAGGACCGCCAAGCCGCAAGCGGCGAAGACAGTTTCTCAGCGCTGGACGCGGGCCGTTCCACCCTTGGCGAACGCCTCCACTTCTTCCAGCTTCGCCATGGTGACGTCGCCGGCGAATGTGGTGAGAAGCGCACCGTGCGCCCAGCCCAGGCGGAGTGAATCCTCCGGCGAGCGGCCGGTGAGCAAACCGTAGAGGAGACCGGAAGCGAAGCCGTCGCCGCCGCCGATACGGTCGATGACGTCTAGCTGACACATCGGACTGACGAACCGCTCGCCGTTGAGCCATAACACCGCCGCCCAGTCGTGGCGGTTGGTCGAATGCACTTCCCGCAGTGTCGTCGCCACCAGCTTGATGTTGGGAAATTGCTCGACGACGCGGTCGATCATCATGAAGAACACGTCGGGATCGAGATGCGACCGCGCCGCCACGTCAGGACCGGCGATGCCAAGTCCCTTCTGCAAATCCTCCTCGTTGCCAATCAATGCATCGACGTTGCTGACGATGCGCCGCAGCACCTGCTGGGCGCGTGCGGCGCCGCCGACAGACGCCCATAATTTTGCGCGATAGTTGAGATCGAATGAAATGACAGCGCCGGCGGACTTCGCCGTTTGCATTGCTTCGAGGATCAGTTCCGAGGTGGTCTCGGACAGCGCGGCGAAGATGCCTCCCGAATGGAACCAGCGCACGCCGGCCGCGAACAGGCGGCCCCAGTCGAAATCGCCGGGCTTGAGGAGAGCGCCCGCCTCGTTCGCCCGGTTGTAGAAGACGACCGGAGGACGCACGCCCTGGCCGCGATCGCTGTAGACGGTCGCGATGTTCGGGCCGCGGACGCCATCGTGCTCGAACCACTTGTAAAACGGCGTGACGCCGGTCTCGCGCACGCGCGACTGCACCAGTTCGCCGATGCCGTAATTGACCATGGCGGTCGCGATGCCGGTGCGGAGCCTGAAGCAGTCCGAAAGGTTGGCCGCCACGTTGTACTCGCCGCCGGAGACGTGGACCTCGACCGAGCGCGCCTTGCGAAAGGGGACCACACCCGGATCGAGCCGATGGACGAGCGCTCCCAGGGAGAGAAAGTCCAGGTCGCACGGGTCCTTGCGAATCGTCAAACCGCTCATGGATGCTCCGAAAAAAACGCTCCGATCCGAACCCGAGCGCTACCAGCCCCGAGCGCCCGCGAGGGGTTCGTAGGCATAAACCCACCCGGGGGCGCGGGGCTGGGACTCACACTACCACCCGCACCGGCCCGAGGTGGTTTATGAGCTTGCCCGTGTTAGCCTGGTAGTTTCCCCCCTGGCCGTGAT
>JBBSDR010000211.1:0-8225 GCA_038240465.1 Gemmatales bacterium | reverse complement strand
TCGCCGATGCCTGCAATCATCGCATCCAGGTATTCACATGCGACGGTGAGTATGTCCGCTGCTTCGGCGAACCCGGTCCCGAACCGGGGCAATTGTCGTATCCCTATGACCTGGCCTTCGCGCCGGCGGGAGAGTTGTACGTCGTCGAGTATGATAATCATCGCGTGCAGAAGTTCACGAAAGAGGGGAAGTCGCTCGGCTGCTGGGGCGGACCCGGACGCGCGCCGGGACGCCTGCACAATCCCTGGGCGCTGGCCGTTGACAGCAAGGGCCGGGTCCACGTCGTCGATACCGAGAACCATCGCGTGCAGCGCATTCGATTCTGATCAACCAGCCCCGAGCGTCCCATGAACGATCTTCCCACTTTGCTCACCGAACGCTGGTTTGCCGTGGTCCTGCTCCTGGCCGCCCTGCTCCTCGGCGTTCTGTTGGTCTGGCTGCGTTCGCGTCTTCTCCTCCTTGTCTGCTCGGCCATTGCTCTCATGGGTGCCGGCGGACTCGTCCTCACCGAACCTATCGGCCGCTGGATCGTCTTCGGCGCACTCGGACTATTCCTGGTCCTGATGCTCGTGCTGATCTTCACCTCCGCCTGGGGGCCGCGCCTGGCCTGGTGTCTCGGCGCCGTCCTGCTCTTCGGCGCCGGCGGCTACTGCCGGGCAACCGGACGTGGGATGCTTCTCCTTGTTGACGTTGCCGGCAGCATCGATCGAGAAAATCGAGCCTGGCTGTTTCTGCTTCTGGGACTGATCCCGCTAACAATCGTGAGCTGGCGCGGACTCGGCATTCGCCGCCGCAGCCTCGAACCGGGACTGGCGCGGCGGCGGCTGGCCTTCGTCGCTCGCGCCCTCGCCCTCGTCTGCGTGGCACTTGCCCTGGCCGAACCGCACCTGGGAGTGCCGCACGATCACACGACGGTCCTCTTTGTCCTCGATCGCTCGTTCAGCGTCCCCGAGGAAATGGACAAGGACGGCGTCAGCGATCTTCGCTGGAAGCGCGTCCGCAAGTTCCTCAATGACGCGGTCCGCCTCCGTCCTCGCGGGCGGGAGCGCGACCAGATCGGCCTGATCGTTTTTGGCCGAAAGCCTCGCCTCGAACTGTTGCCAGGCGATGCCCCTCGTTTCAACCTCCAGGAAATCACCAGCCAGGTCGATGGCAACGCCACCGACATCGCGGCTGCCCTGCAACTCGCCCTCGCTACCTTCCCGCCCGACAGCGCCCGGCGAATCGTCCTGCTGTCCGACGGCAACGAGAATCGCGGCAGCGCGGCCCGGCTCGCTCAGATGGCCAGGTCAGCCGGCGTGGAGATCGACGTCGTACCCCTGGGCGCCGGCAAACGTCAGGAGAACGAAGTCCTCGTCGAGCGCGTCGAGGCACCGATGCAGGTCGAGCGCGGCGCGCCGCTGCCGCTCAAGGTGTGGGTCCGCAGTTACAGTCCGAATCCTGTTGTCGGTACCCTCGTCGTCAGGCAGATCAGCACGCGGGGAGACCACCTGCTTGCGGAACCCCTGCGCGTCAAACTGGAGTTGGGACTCAACCCGTTCTCGTTTCGGGTGCCGCCGAGCAAGGAGGATGAATCGTACACCTACGAGGCCGAGTTCCAGCCCGAGAACCTGCCCGGCGACCGCCCGCAGAACAATCGCGCGGCCACCCACGTCATCGCTCGCGGCCGGCGGCGCGTGCTGCTCCTCGAAGCCGAAGTGGGCAAGCACGAGAAGCTGTTCGATACGCTTCGCGCCTCGGGGCCATCGCGTTTCCAGGTCGAGAGCCGGAGCGTCGATTTCCTTGGCAGCTTCCCCGATGGCGACCGTCTCGCCGCCTGGCTGGGCAACTTCGACTGCATCCTGCTGTGCAACATCCCGGCCGATCGGATGACGGCCGAGCAGATGGAGGCGATCCGGGCCAACACCCACGATCAGGGATGCGGCCTGGTCATGGTCGGCGGACCAGAGAGCTACGGCGCCGGCGGCTGGCAGAACACGGCCGTGGAGAAAGCGCTGCCGGTTGATGCTGATATCAAGGGCATTGAGACCGACGACAAGAGCGGCCTGGTGCTAATCATGCACGCCTCGGAAATGGCCGACGGCAACATGTGGCAGAAGCGCATCGCCAAGCTGGCCATCGAGCGGTTGTCGCCGCGCGATCATGTCGGCATCCTCCATTATGACTTTAACGTCAGCTGGCACATTCCCATGGGCGAAGTGGGCGCGGACCGCAACCGGCTGATGCGGCTGGTAGATCGTCTGGTGCCGGGCGACATGCCGGATTTCGATCCCGCCCTGAAGATGGCCTACGACGCACTGACGGACCCGAAGCGGCGCCTGTCGCGGCGGCACGTCATCCTCATCAGCGATGGCGATCCTTTGCAGCAAGACCAGAAAATCCTCCCCAGGATGCGCGCGGCCAAGGTGACGGTGACGACGGTCGGCGTGGCGACCCACGGTGCGCCCCAGGATGTGCTGATGAAGCAGATCGCGACGGCGACGAAGGGCCAGTGCTATTTGCCGAAGAAGGCAAGCGAGTTGCCGGCCATCTACATCAAGGAGACGAGGCTGATCGCGCAGTCGTTCGTTCACGAGCAACTCTTCGCGCCCGTCGTGAACTTCCGGGCGGGACCGACGGCAGGCTTCCCGGACAGTGTGCCCAACCTGCGCGGTTTCGTACGCACGACGAAGAAGACCGGATCGAACCTCCGGGTGGAGGAAGCCCTCTCGACGCCTCCCTTCGCGGGCCAGGTGTTCCCGCTGCTCGCATCGTGGCAGTACGGGCTGGGCAAGAGTGTGGCCTTCACCAGCGATGCGGGCCAGCCGAAGTTCTGGTCCGAAGACTGGGCCAAATCGCCCCTGTATGGCAAGTTCTGGGAACAGATCGTCGATGGGGCGTTGCGTCCGGTGGAGAGCAAGAACCTGACGATCCTTTCTGACTATCGCGATGGCCGGATTCACGTTGTCGTCGAGGCGCGAACCGACAAGGGCGAACCGGACCTGAACCTGCGCGACCTGCGCGCCGAGGTGACGCCGCCCAACGCCGGCGTGGACGCTCCGCGGCGGCCGAAGTTGAAGTTCGAGCAGCGCAGTCCCGGCGTCTACGAGGCCGAGGCTCCGGCGGACGAGGCGGGGTCGTACTTCATCGGCTTTCAGACGACGCGGATGGTCGATGGCAAGCCGCAGCGCGAGAGTGTGCGCGGCAGCGTGACCGTACCCTACGCCGCGGAGTTCGCCGATCTCGAGAGCAATCCCGAACTGTTGAAGCAGTTGGCCTTCGAGACCGGCGGCGAGAGTTACAAGGACGATGAGACGGACCTGGATCGCGTGGCGCGTGCCGGGACCGTCTTTCGGCCTGGCCTGCCTGGGATCATGAATCCGCAGCCCGTCTGGCCCTGGCTGCTGTTCATGGCGGCGATCCTGCTGCTGATCGACGTCTGTCTGCGGCGGCTGGCCCTGGAGCGATTTGGGATCGGGACCGCCCTGGGCGCGTTGTGGGATCGGCTGCGCGGCAGGGGTATCGCGGCGCCGGTGACGGCGACGCTAGATCGGCTCCAGAGTCGCAAGGCAAAGGTTAGCGAGGAGCTATCGTCGCGCCGTTTCGAGCCGGGTGACAGGCCGGTGTCACCGCTGGAAGGTCCGACGGGTCAGGCTTCGACGCCACGCGCGACACCGCCAGCCGCCGCTCCGCCGCCAGCACAGCCACAGGAGTCGGAGGCGGAGGATTTCTTCAGCCGACTCCAGCGCCGGAAGAAGCAAATCAAGAAGGATCGCGGCGACGAACCGGAGCAGCGGTGACAGCCTCAGAGGGTGCCAGATTGATTTCGAGGAGTATGTGAACGTTTGATCCCTTTGGCCAGGCTGTTATCCTCAACGTGATTGAGATTTATAAAACTTGGACATGAAGAACACAATGCCACGAGGGGAAGCACGTGATGTGACGGGAACCGTGCCGGCGCGCCATGAGCAACGGAGACGGTGCCTCTGTGGCTCTTCGCGAAAGGAGAGGAACAATGGCGCTTGGCGATTTTTGGGTTAATGTCCGAACGGGGGCAAGGCGCGTCGCTCCCCGCGCCGTCGTCGATTCGCCGAAACTTGAGGCGAGCCAGATTGAGAAAGGCCTTCGTGTCAGTGACCTCTGGCTCACGCCGAAGGCGGTGGACGGATACTCCGAGGCCGATTTCTCATTTCTGCCCGAAAATGAGCGACGCCGACTCACTCAGTTAGTCGAGTCCTTCCGCCAGATTGCCTTCATGGTTCCTCCTGCGGAACCAGCAACGCCGGAACTGGTCGAGCAAGCTCTGCCTCTGTTCCGCGACATCGTCGGGGCCCTTGAATTCGACCGGTATGGCGACGTGGAGGCGTACCGGCTCGGCAAGCAAATTGAGAACGCGATCCGGGGGCGCCGACCTGCGGAGTTGGCCGAGTTGCGATTCAATACGGGGCTGGACCAGACCGGCGATCTCGGGCTTTGGATCTGGGCGATCCTCACGGACGACACCGCCGTCGATGACCAGCAGTTCTTCACGCATACGGAACGTGTGCGAAAACTCCTCGACGTTGTCTCTCGCTCCATCGAGCCTTCTCGCTGGCCCTACATTCGTTTTTGTACGGTTTCCGAACAGGTGGAGCTTACGGAGGCCCAGGCATCATGAGCCTTCACGATGACCTGCTGGAACAGGCATTGCTGCTAGCCAGCCTCGATCCGCGCCGTCCCAAACAGGTCAATCTCCGCCGTGCGATTTCGTCAGCCTATTACGCATTGTTTCACTTGCTGACAGCAGAGGCATCGGGGATGTATGCCACGGATGCTGGGTTACTGGCACAGATTGTCCGCACCTATAACCACGGCGAAATGAAAAGGGTCTCCATGTACTTCGCCAACAACAGGCTGCCCCGGGCGCTCCAGCCAGCAAGCGGGGTATATGCGACTCCGCCTGAGTTGAAAAACGTCGCTCAGACTTTCGTAGACCTTCAGGAAGCTCGGCACGATGCCGACTACAACCTGGCGCACCAAGTGACCCGTGGGGGAACGCTCGCCCTTGTCCAACGAATCCAGCAAGCATTCGCAGACTGGAATCAGGTCAAGAGAATGGATGATGGCCGAGTGTATCTGGCTTGTCTCCTGCTCTGGAAGCGCTGGGACGAGGAGCCACGTTGAGGTGGAGCGGTAAGGCGTAGGAAGTTTGACCCATTTTCGGTTCGCACCGAAAGCGATCGCAAGGTGCTTCTCGCCGCACCTGGATAGCTCGAGAAACTGGACGGCCCCATGCAGGACCCGAGAAAGGGAAGTGGTTTTCCGCGTCGCCTTCTCGTGTCTTGCATGAGGCCATTCATCGCCTGCACTCAAACGATGGCTCGGTCGAGCGTCAGGTAAGTGACGAGGTTGCCGAGGATTTTCCGGGCCGATTCAGGCTTGTAGGCGAGAGCCTTGTAGTTGGCGATGCCCGACGCCGACGCCACCAGCCACGCCGAGCGATCCCGTGGCGGATCGGATTGTGTGGGTGGACTCGATCCACATTACCGAACTGATTCCTCTGACCGTGCCGCCGGCAGCCAATGGCAACGGTCAGACACCAGCATGATGAGGCTGCTGGCCGTCGCTCCGAACCCCGCAGGGATACAGTCTCGCGGGAGGCAAGCAAGTTGCCCTGCGGAGACGGGCGAAAGCGAGAGTCCTTTTGCTGTATTTCAGGGATTCTTGAGGCGCGGAGTCTTCTGTGCGTTGCGAGGAGTGCGCAGTGAGCTATGATGCACGTCTGATCCGCATTCGTTTCATTCCACTGCTCCCACACCCCCAGAAGGGAGCGGCATCGGTCGGGAAGCGCAGACAGGGATGACAAAGAGCGAGGTTTCGTGTCCTGCAAAGACGTTCGGGTCCTGAGACGTTGGCCGACACCTTTGTCCGACCAATGCTACATCTTTTCTTGGTCCTATTGCTTCGGGTGTGGTGCTGCTGTGATCCTTTTGATTGCTTGGTCAGCAGCTTCTCTAACAACAGAGAGTTCATTACGATTATTCTTACTCAGCGTGAGGTCTGGAATGGCCACCTTGGCATCTGGCCCAATCTCTCCTAATGCCCTCGCTGCCACCCAACGCACAAGCGGACTCTCGTCTTTCCTTATAGGTAGTCTATCCTTCAAGTCCGTCACTGCTCGCTTCCCCATTGCCGAAAGCGCGGTCACGAATACACCTGCCTTGTCGCACTCGGCTTTGAAAATCTCCAAATCGGAGTTCAAAGCCTTCAGATAAGCTCGGTCATACAGCGCCTTGGCCTTTTGAACTTCTTCCATATTAATCCCGACGCCGCCGCCGAAACGTATACTGGGCGTCTGAGCTCTTCTGAGGTTCTCGTCCGCCCTTTGAAACTCTTTCCAAGGATCCCGATTAAACTCGAGTTTCTGCTGCTGCAAAGCGTAAATGAGCGCTTTGATGAGAACCGGAGCGTGATCCTCTCCTTTTAGAGCTGCCAATTTACTTGATTCCTTTGCCAGACTCTCAACAATCTGGCGCCTAGCGGACTGTTCCTGCTCGTCAAGGAGTGCCTTTCCCAGGGCAGCGAAAGCGTCTTTTGTCCCCATCGTAGCAAGGGGGCGAACCGCAAACTTCCGAATGCCCAAGTCGGCGTCTTGAAGAGCTTTTTTCAGAGCTTCGACGGAGACGGACGCGGGCTTGTCGCCACCGATTGCGACAAGGGCGTCCAGTGCCGATAGGCGAAGCTCTTTGTTGTTATTCGCATCGGTGGCATCCTTTGCCAAATCCGGGGCGGCGTCCCTGGCTTCGTCTTTCAGCGAGCTGATCGCTACAATAAAGACGATCCGTGCCTCGCGGTTGCGATGCTGTAATCCCTGGCGCAGCGCGGGAAGATCCTTTGGGGCGACGTTGGCAAGCTTCTCACGCAGGAGCTCCTTGGCTGTCTTCCGGACTTCGTCATTGGAACTGGAAATCAACTCCACAACCTGGTTCCAACTCATCCATTTCCGTCCCAGAAGAAGCAAAGCTGTGGCCGCAGAATCCTTTACGCCGTCATCGGGGTCAGTCAGGTGGGTCTGAAAGACGGTCAGTGTTTCTTCTGTTGCGACACCGATGCGTTTCAGAGCAACTAGCACACACGACAGGGTCTTGGCGTCTCGGTTCTCGCCGGTGATCTTCACCAAAGCGGTGACCGCTTGGTCGGCCTGAGGCCCGAGGCGGGTTACCGCCTCGATGGCGAAGGCTTGCAATATGGCGCTTTCGCCGGACTTGAGGAGGCTGACGAGAGCGTCAACGTCCGACCGCCCCAACCTCGCGGCGTGGTTCCGACAAAACAAATCGGCGTAGGCGAGAAGGGCCTTCTCCACCGCCGAGCGCATTTTGGGATCCTCGTGGATTCGCGCCTGGACCAAGCGAGAAAAGTCGGAGCCGCCTCCAGGGCCCAATTTCTCAAGCGTCCATTTAATCGTGTCCGCCTTGTCGCCAGGTGGTACCTCTTCTGGAAACTTCACTGGTTCAGGCAACTTTACTGGCGTGACTGTGCCTGGATCCTTCTCAAATACCGCCGTTTCCTTTGGGACGGACTTGTTGCCGCTGAGGCTAATGGCAAACACCGCGACGAGGATCACCACCGACAGGCTGCCCCCGATCCACAGCGCCTTCACTCCCGCAGAAACAGGAGAAGACGGCTCCCTATCCCACGAGTTTCCGGGCGCCGAACCGGCGGTATCGTTTGGGCTCCCCAAGATACTTTCACGCGCGAACACACTCGGCGTCGGCTGCGTGCTGGTCGGCGGTAGTCGGCCAAGACTCGCGCCGCAGTTCGGACACTTCACCTTGTGTCCGGCCATCGTGGACGGCACTCTCGCCGATTGGCGGCATTGCGGACACTCCAGGCGCAGCGCCTCGGCCGTCTCAATATCACTGGGTGCCACAGTTGGCGGGAACTGCGCAACTTCAAGGGCTTTCTCGGCAGAAGTAACGCCATCGGGGGCCAATTCCTTTCGCTGCGGCGCAAACTGTGCAATCGGAGGCTTTTTCTTGAGGCCATCCTCTTGCAGCCGGGCCTCGTGCCACTGCTTCCGGACCTGGTTGAGGATGGCCGTGGCGCGGTCCCTGGGAAGGCGATAGTGCCAGCACAGCTCCGTGACCTCGGCGTTGTCGGCCTTAGTTGGCTTGCCCTGGGATCGATCGTGGATCGCCCGCAGGAGTTCCGTCAACTTCGGTTCCCCCTCATGGTGCAACCTAGTCAATTTCTCCTGCTTTAGCGCG
>JBBSDR010000210.1:0-8231 GCA_038240465.1 Gemmatales bacterium | reverse complement strand
TTCTTCCGCGCCAACCTGGCCCTCGCCTATTCCAAGGCGCTCGTCAATCGCAAGGTCTTCGAGGAATCGCTCGAAACGCTGAAGCTGTTCAAGGCCGAGCAGGTCATCGACCCGGCCAGCTACCTGTTCTTCAAGGCCGTCGCCGAGCATGGCCTGATGCTGAAGAAGGAAGCGGCCGACACCATCGCTCGTCTGCTGGACGACGTGCCGACGGCCCCCGAGCGTTACAAGATGGTCGCCGCCCTGATGCACTTCGACATGCTGGCCTGGCAGGACCGCAACGTCCTCGACAAGCTGGCCACGATTGGCCGCAAGATGGACAACGTTCAGCGCCGGCTGGCCCTGGAGCGCGGCGGCAAGAAGACCCAGAAGCAGCAGAAGGACGTCGTCGCTCGTCTCGATGAACTGATCAAGGAAATCGAGAACATGAGCAACAGCGACTGCCCGAGCTGCCCGAATGGCGGAAACTGCCCCAGCGGCGGCCAGGCCAAGGGCAACGGCAAGGATTCGGACAACAACGCCACGAAGTCGCAAAGTCCCGCGAAGGACGATATCATCGGCACCGGCGCAGGCCCTGGCACCATCGATCAGAAGAAGATCAAGGACCTGACGGACATCTGGGGCAAGTTGCCCGCCCGTGACCGCGAAGCCGGCATGCGCGAACTGACCCGCGACATGGACCCCCGCTATCGCGAGATCATCATGGAGTACTTCCGTCGTCTGTCCACGCAGACCGCCACGGCGGACCGCTGAGCGCGATTTGGATGATTGCTGAGGAACAAAGCTCGCCGGTCTCTTGACCGGCGGGCTTTGTGCGTTTTCACCCCAGCCCGACGCGCAAGCGAGGAACGTTCCTCACTTGCGTCGGGCTGGTTGGGATGCCTCGATCACCGGAGGGGTTTCACCTGGCAGACTTCTTCTTCCTGCGGGAAACGGTGTTCATGACAAGGTCCCGGGGAGAAGCGAAACAACACGTCTCAGTCTACCCCGCCGGACACCCACTGTCGATCCGTGCTGTTTTTCCCAGCAGACGCTTGCGATCCGACCGCGTTGCGGTATAGTCTGCCTCTGACACCCTGACCCGCGAACCCCGAGCGAAAGGACCCTGGCCGTGGGCTTCAAACAGACGAAAGAACATCGATTCGGCAAGGCGTCGTATCACCAGATCGGCCTGGTACGCGGACAATTCGGCGGCGTGCCGGAGGCGGAGTGGATCAAGTTCGTCGCCGATACCGGCTTCGATGGCTGGGAAGAAGCGAGCTGGGAACTGGACCTGCGCCAGTGCGACACCGATGCCGGCGCCGAGGCATATGCGAAGGTGCGCCACGAACTGGCGAAGCGGCATGGACTGGAGATCTTCACCGTCGCGACCCACTTGCAGGGCCAATGCCTGGGCGACGAGCCGACCGCCAAGACGCTGAACTTCGCAAGCGACAAGGGCGAGGCGAAGCTGGCCTACAAGGCGTGGCGCGACAAGGGCAACGCGCCGCCGCGGACCGATCCCTACTTCGTCCCCGAAGACGTCGGCAAGCTCCTGCACAAGGAGGCGGCGCGCGACCTGATCGCCTGCGCCCGGCTGGCCGGCAACCTGTCAAAACTGCAGGACCGCAAGGTGGCGCTGCCGGGCTTCGTTGGCTCCCCGGCCGGTTGCTGGAGCCACTGGTTCCTGTTCCCGCCGCTGCCCGGCAGCATCATGGGCCACTCGATTCCCAACGTGCATCAGGTTAGTCTCGAACTGCTGGTGGAGCGCTTCGGGCCCGTGTGGGACGCCTGCAAGAAGAACGGCGTGACGTTCGACCTCGAATGTCATCCGAGCGAGCGGGCGATGGGCGATCTGGAGTCGGCGGGCGATTACATCAACTTCATGTGCAAGGCGGGCTACGAGGGCGTGGTCGGCTTCAACCTCGACGGCTCGCACCTGGAATGGCAGAACGTGTCGGTGGTCCAGTTCATTCGCGAGTTCCACGACTACATTCACTGCGCGCATGTCAAGGGCGTGTGGGTGGCGCGCGAACATACTCGGGCCGGACGGCTGGGCGGACATCGACCGATGGGCCACTGGGCCAACGGCTGGAACTTCGTCACGGCCGGAACGCAGCGCGACGCGAACAGCCTGGAGGAGATCTTCATCGAGCTGAATCGTGTCGGCTTCGACGGCGCGGTGTCGATCGAGTGGGAGGACAACGACGCGGAGCAGCACGCGGGCGCGAAGACGGCGCTGGCGAATTGTCACCGTGCGGACAATCCGCCGAGCGGTATGCGACACGATGAGATGCTCAAGGGATGACGTCTTGCCGCTTGCGGCTTAGCGGTCCTTCCCCGCGAAGCCGCAAGCGGCGAATCGCCATTGGACAAAGCCAGCCCGCCGCGAGGATAGCTGGGGGAAGGCCGGCGACAATGAGAGTAATCCAAAGCGAATATGTGTACTTCAATTCTGCCGCGGGCGGGGGTCCTGTCCCATTCGAGAAGGGATTTACCGTGATCTTGGAGGAGCGAGAGAGGCCTACAACGAGCTTTTCGGTTGGGAAGCCGAGAATCATCTGGTTCAGCATGGCTCCGATGGCCAGGAAATGGCAGAAGGCCAGGGTTCGGACAGCAAGCCATGTCGGTCGGACAAACAGTCCGGTCAATAATCCGGAGAAGATGAGAACAAAGAATGCTCCAACGAGTGGGGCACGCGGAGTGTGGTCCTGCTGGTCGAACGGTCCTTCTGTTTTCCTTTCACCCAGGGAGCCCAGTACATCCATGTCTGGTAGAGTAGATTCCACCTGAGTATAGCGTCCAAGGCCGATTTGATAACCGTTCTGGGTAGAGGCGGGTTTTCCCTCGCAGCGAATGTCCAGCCACGGGAAAATGCCGAGCATCAACACCAGGACGGACGAGAGGCACGAAAGCCACCGACCGCGCCCGGTTGGTGGCCCGTGCTGTTCCTGAAGCGGCAAGTCCTGGTTATCAACCATGGCCAGTTTCCCCCCGTCGGCCGGCTGCTCGTTCCATTGTCTCAGAGCGGACTCCTCTCCCGCAGTTGATAATGCGTCCGCTCCATCCCGAGGCTCAGGTACGTCTGCTGGGCTGTATGGTTCTCTTCCTCGACATACAGCCGAATGCCGACGACGTCGCCAGCCGCCTTCGCCGCCTCGACAATATGCTGGTACAGCGCCTTGAACACTCCCTGCCGCCGCGCCTCCGCCTTAACGTAGACGCTCTGAATCCACCACATCCAGCCGTTGCGCCAGTCGCTCCATTCCAGCGTGAACATCGTCTGGCCGACGACGACGCCGTCCTTCTCGGCGATGAAGTACAGGCCGCGCGACGAATCGGCGAGAGCAGCCCGGACGCCGGCGGTAACGGTCGCCCGGTCGAGCGTCTTGGCCTCCGTCTCCAGGGCCATGCGGGCGTTCATGTCGGCGACGCTGTCGGCGTCGGCGGGAACGCCGCGACGGACGCTCAGACTCATGCGGTTGCCTCCGTGAAAATGAATCCGTATCCTGCGCTGCAGAAGGAGCCAAACGATGGACCTCAGAGCATACATCCGCGACATTCCCGACTTTCCCAAGCCGGGCATCCTCTTCAAGGACATCACGCCCCTGCTCGCGGACCCCGAGGCGTTCCGCGATTCCATCCATCAGCTTGCGGCAAACTATCGCACCCAGCCCATCGACGCCATCGCCGCCGCCGAGGCGCGAGGCTTCCTCTTCGCCGCGCCGCTCGCCCTTCAGTTGAGCAAGCCGCTTATCCCCCTGCGCAAGCCGGGCAAACTGCCCTTCCGCACTTACTCGCTCAAGTACGATCTCGAGTACGGCAGCTCCGAATTGCACGTTCACGAGGACGTCGTTCGTGCCGGCTCGCGCGTCCTGCTGGTCGATGACCTGCTGGCGACGGGCGGCACCATGCAGGCGGGAACGAAACTGATCGAGAAGGCGGGCGGCATCGTCGCCGGCTGCGCCTTCCTGATCGAGTTACGTTTTCTCAACGGCCGCGACAAGCTGTGGGAGTATCCTGTCTTCAGTCTGATCGAGTACACCTGACCGGGAGCCGAGCCGTGGTGGATTTCGACAAGAGCGGCGGCCTGGTGCCGGCCATCGCCCAGGACGCCGAGACCGGCGAAGTATTGATGCTCGCCTGGATGAACCGCGAGGCGTTCGAGGAGACGCTGCGCACCGGCAGGGCCGTCTACTTCAGCCGCAGCCGAAACAAGCTCTGGCGTAAGGGCGAGGAGTCCGGCAACGTCCAGGAGGTTAAGGGCGTCTTCCTCGACTGCGATGCCGATACCATCCTTCTGAAGGTGCATCAGATCGGTGGCGCTGCCTGTCACGAGGGCTACAAGAGTTGCTTCTTCCGCCAGCTCGAGGGCGACGAGTTGAAGGTCATCGCGGAGCGCGTGTTCGACCCGAGCCAGGTTTACAAACGATGAGCGATCAGGTACTCAAACTCGGTATTCCGGCGGGCAGCCTGCAAGAGGCGACGGCGGAGTTGTTCCGCAAGGCCGGCTACAAGATCACCTTTGCCAGTCGATCGTACTACCCGGCCATCGACGATCCCGAGATCACCTGCACCCTGATCCGCGCTCAGGAGATGGCCCGGTATGTCGAGGATGGCTCTCTCGATTGCGGCCTGACGGGTTACGACTGGATCATCGAGAACGACGCCAAGGTGGTCGAACTGGCCGAGCTGATCTTCAGCAAGGTGAGCCGGCGTCCGGTGCGCTGGGTGCTGGCCGTGCCGAACGATTCGCCGATCCAGTCGGTGAAGGACCTGCAAGGCAAGCGCATCGCGACGGAGGTGGTCAACCTGACGCGGCGCTGGCTGGCGTCGCACGGCGTCGAAGCGCACGTCGAGTTTAGCTGGGGCGCGACCGAGGTCAAGCCGCCGAAGCTGGCCGATGCCATTGTCGAGGTGACGGAGACGGGCAGTTCGCTCAAGGCGAACAATCTGCGCATTGTCTGCGATCTGCTGCAAAGCACGACGCGCTTCATCTGCAACAAGGAAGCGCACGCCGATACATGGAAGAAGCAAAAGATGGACGACCTGGTGCTGATGCTCCAGGGATCAATGGCGGCCGAGGGCAAGGTCGGCCTGATGATGAACGTGAAGAAGGACGACCTGGCAAAGGTGCTCGCCATCCTGCCGGCGCTGCAAAATCCAACGATATCGTCGCTGTCCGACCCACAGTGGGTCGCGGTCAACACGATCATCGACGAGAACACCGTGCGTCACATTATCCCGCAGTTGAAGGCCGGCGGCGCGCGCGGCATTGTCGAATATCCGCTGAGCAAGATCATCGATTGAGTCGAACACGTCTGCGAAAAAAACCTCTATTTTCGTCACACAGGATACCCGAATGACGTCTTTAGAGACGGTTGGAGACACCCTGGAACGGTCGAGGCGGCATCTCACCTCGTCTGCTGTTCCGCGGTCCCGATACCTCAAGAGGTGATGTCATGAACAGTTCCGCACATGAGAACGACGGATCGCTCAACGATTTTCTGAACCGTTTGACGGATGAACTCCGGACGCACGGTTCCGAGGCAGACTCTGTCAAGACCCTGCTGCTCCAGGCAGAACAGAACCCGGGATGGAGAGCGCCTGCCGAGGCTGCCGTCCGTCTGCGCAGCGCTTACGAGAATGATGAGCTATTTCTTCCCCGTCAGTCTTCCGAGGCTGCCTCCAGTCCACCCCACGGGAAAAAACTGGCCGTGGGGCAGTTGTTCGCTACCATTCTGCTCGTCGTGCTGATGGGCGGATTGCTCATCGTGATGCAGTCCCCCTCGGGTGGGACTCCAGGTTCCTCGGGTTCTTCTCTTCCTTCCGATCCAAAAGGGAACGCAGCGGACATGGCACGGCTAATGAAAGGACTCCAGTCGGCCACGGAAGAGGTCCAAGCCCTGAAGATGAAGGCGGCAGAAACGCTGTCGGCCTCTCAGGAGAGCATTCGGAACTACAACTTTGTGGTGGGGAAAATCTTGCCTGCTTCGCAAAAAGGCTCGATTGGCGAGCTTGCGCTGCTGGCCGCCCTTGGCGAAAAGGTGCTGGATCGCACCGATCCCAATACACCGAAACGGTTCAATGTGGCGCTTTACACCGGAGCAGGACTTCGCCCGATGAAGGGGGACCTCCCGGAGGTCTCGATCACCGAAACAAGCGAGGGTCCGGAGAAGGGAGTACACATCTGGGGGTTGGGAAAAAAGGGCTGGAACCAATTCGATACGAAGCGGAAATTAACAGCGGAAGAGTGGAAGGAAGTATCCGCCTCGTTTCACGAACTCGAGAAACGGATGCAGTCCAATGGGTCCGTGACAGTTGAGGAGGCGGTCCTGGCACTCCGCACCGCATATCAAGGGACTCTGGAGAAGCTCCGGAAAACCGGACCGATGAGCGGAGATGGAGAGAAATAGGAAGGGGCGAAGGACTATCCAGGGGCCTCCGGTTGTCCCTCGCTTCTACTCGCCCTGCCTTCCGAACCTTGCTCGGAGTCGCTCGATCAAGCGGTGTTCGAGTTGTCGAACGGCAGCAGGGGTTTGGCCGAGGGTGCAGGCGATTTGAGCGGAGGAAAGTCCGCCCTCATACTTGGCGCGCAACAAGGCTGCCTCGAAGGGAGTCAAGCTCGCCAGGATGCGTTCGACCAGATCTTTCCGATCAACGAGTTCTTCGGAGGAAAGCTGAACGACTGCGGCCAACTGCTCCTCGAAAGGGATCGGAGGCGGATGACGTGCCGAGTCGCGCAGCGAGTCCATGAGACAGTTGCGAGCAATTGCGCGCACCCAGGCCAGGAATTCGGACTCAGTCGAACCGCGGAACTGGTCTGCTGCCATCAGGACACGGAGGAACGCCGCCTGCTGCAGTTCTTCCACTTCCATCAAATAGGGAGCGCGGCGATGGACGGAAGTGAACACCTCCCACAATTTCTGCCTCCGCGCCGGGTCGGCCAGAATGTCGCGCAACAGATCGGGGACGGAGGGTGCCTCATTCATCGGTGGAGATTGGATCCGGATCAAGCCCACACTGATGCGTAATTCTGCAATGCAGCGAGCAGGGACTCGGGCAAGCCGCCGTATTGGGCCGAGAGTTGAGCAAGAGTCGAGGGTGGACCAACCTGGGCGATCTCGTGACTGGCGCCGGCCGGGAGACCGGGAGCAGTAGCATAGGCAGGATGGTAGACCACAACCTGAGCCACGGTCAGCTTCAAAGTCGTCAGCGTTTTCGGTCCGTAGATCGCCAACAAATGTACCTCCTTGGCGAACACCATGACCGCATAAGGCAAAAGCTGCTCGTAGTCTGCTTGCTTCATCGTCAGTCCCATTGGCGGTTGAATCGCTCGCAGAGTCGGCTTCCACTTAAGACAGAACCCGACGAGGATCGTGAACAGGGTCAGGATGCCAAAGATGAGCCAGCCGTCAATTTGGACCTTGCTCGACAATCCCAACGCCAAGATGACAAAGAGAGCCGCCAGAAGGATGGGATAGACGAACTCTGCCTGAAGCCGATCCGCAAGGCTCTTGATCCACTCCAACAAGCGATCTGGCAAGGAGGAGCGAACCGAAGCAGCTCCCGCGCCGCCCGCAATGGCCCCCGACAACACCATTCCCCAGGCCGCCCAGCCCGGCCAGGATGGCTGGCTGAGGTCCGCGAAGAGGAAGCTGAACACCCAGCCGAACAATGAGCCGACGGCAAGACCGACGGCAACGCCGATGGCGAGCTTCCACAACATGTTGGACGACTCCTCAAGGACGGATTGAAGACTCCTCGTAGGAGTATATGGCAGCGACCGGGCGCGGCAAGGCTAGCCCCTCGACCTGGGTCCCTCTCGGGACCTGGCCCACTCGGACCCCTGGCCGCGCGTCACATCAGTCCGCAGTTGAAAGCCGACGGTGATCGAAGCATTGCCTCTGAGAAAGAACCTTGTCTGGCAAACAATTGCCAGCATTCGAGGTGGCGCCGATCATCGCTCGCGCAAGATCCGGATTCTCTCCACTTCTTTATCCTCGGCTCATTCTCCGCTCACACCCTCACGCGATGATTGCCACTGTCACAGGGCCGCCCGGCATGAGTCCCGGCTCGTATCGAGGAGCGAGTGCGAAAATGAACGGAAAGCAATTCGCGCGTCGCGAAGCGCATTCGCTCCGGTACGATTTCTCATCCGGCTCGCATTGCCGGGCGGCCGCGCGAAGAGGAGACAGCGTCATGATGAAGCATTCGAGGAAGCTCCTGATGGTGATGGGTCTGCTGGCGAT
>JBBSDR010000209.1:0-8248 GCA_038240465.1 Gemmatales bacterium | reverse complement strand
GTACCTGCTCGAATCGCTGGTGTGACGCAGTGCTGCAGGCGACTCGCCTGCTCTGGGAAAAGAGTAGGCGGGCCGCCTGCACCACGGGGTCAATGGCGGAAGTAGCGGATGCCGGCGAGCACCAAACGAGAAATGGTTCCTGGGACCATTTCTCGCTTTCTTCATCATCCGTGGGCCTCTTTCATTCGTGGGGAATTCTTTACAGGGGTCTCCGCCACTCGGAAGGGTTCACGCGGGGTGGCGACGTATCCCGCTCACTTCGGATTCTTGAGCAGTTCCAGCATCGCCTCGCCCATCGCTTTGCCGATGCGGTTGAACCAGATCGCGCTGCCGAGGTAGTGGTACGGGAAATCGCCGCCCACCTTCTTCCACTGTTCCTGGTTCTCGCGCCATTTCGGGAACAATTCTTCGGCCGCTTTATCCACCAGTACGTCGGTGCGGATCGCCTTGACGTTGCCCTTGAACTCCGGCACGTCATTCATCGCAAGTTGCGCCTTCTGGATCGTGAGCATCGCGCCGGCAGCCGGCTTCGACCCGTTCTGGCCCATCAAGCCGATCACAACGGGCAGTTTCGGCGCTTTCAGGTCCTTGCGTACGTCCTTGATGAAGTGCTTCATGTTCGACTCGTACTCGTCCTGCCCCCCGTACATGTCGTTCCAGCCCTGGAACCACACGAACCCGGCCACTTCCAGCGTTTTCCCCTTCAGGGCGGGGAACAGGGTGCCTGCGTTGTCCATTACGTCCTTCACTTCCGCCATCATGTTGCGGTACGATACCCCGTATCCCTTCTTGATGTCCTCCATCGCCGGCAGCGGGTCGTTCTTCTTGTTCTTCTCGTTGTTCTGTTTGACCCGCGCTTGTGCCTGGTCGAGTTCCTTCTGGAGTACCTCCGTGGCGGGGAACCCCGCGGAAGGCGAGCGAAACAGTTTCACCAGCGAGTGTCCGCCCCAGGCGGCCTTGATCAGGATGACCGGTTCCTCGAAATGGTTGCCCATCGCGGTGCCGAATTCCAGTTCAACGCCCGTGCGGCCAGGGGAGCCGTAGCCAATGGTGAGCGGGCCTTTCCGGTCAAGGAACTTGATGAACACGTCATCACGGACGCCCCACCTGCCCTCCTTGCGGAGATGGGCAAACAGTTCCTTGGTCTTCGAGTCGGTGGCCTGGCAGTCAAGAAGCGCATTGGGCGCTTTGCCCTCCATGTTCGACTGCCCGGCGAGGATGAACACCTTCACCGGTTTCTCGCCGGCACGCAGAGGCGCGGTTCCGAGAACACAGACTACCAGGGGGACCATAATGAAACGAATCATCACAACCCTCGATTTTTCAGAATTGCCGCACCCGCCCTCCTGGCAACTTCGCCGCCGGATCACCAATGGCCTTCACCCGGGTGTCCGTTTGGTCTGCTACTCGTCACGGACCGTTTTCTTCAATTCGTCGGTATAGAGATTCTCGATTTCGCCTGGACCATTGACCAGGTCAAAGAACTCGTCTTTATTCTACCTGGTCGTCAGTCACGATGACGAGCTTCGACCACTATTCCTCTGCCTGGGCGAAGTCGATCAAGGCCAGCAGCAACAGGGTCAGGGCGATGCACGTTCGTTTCACAGATGCCTCTTCTGTTTGTTGCCACTGGGCGTTTTGCCCTTAGGCGAGCGGCAGGTTCAAACATACCCGGTGGGACAGGCGTCTCGCCTGTCCGGACAGGCGAGACGCCTGTCCCACCGGGTAGTTCACCTCTTGCCGGTCGCCTTACCGGGCGGCGTCCCCTCGGGGGGTTGGCCTTGGTACAGTCAGGAGGAGACGGGAATCGGTTAGCGGCTGACTCCTCCGGTCCACTCCTTTGCCTGCGCATCCGCCCCGGCACCACGCTACTGCGCGGTCGTAATGACGCCGGGTGATCGCGCTACTCGGTCCCAGCGAGATGCAGGTCGCCGGGTACGATCGCTCGGCGTTGCGCGATTCTAGTTGCTGGCGCTGCGCGATGGCCTGTAGACTCAACGCATCGAGTCTCTTCCGCTCTCGGAGTTGAAGATGATCGATCGTCGAAACTTCCTCGGCATTATCGCGGCTGCCGGAGGCTGGACCGTGCTCGCAGAACCCTCCGACGCATCCGCTGTGGTCGTCGCGGACGCCGGCAAACGGCCCGAGGATGCCTTTCAACCTCAGCCGGTGGAATTGGTTCAGAAGTAACCGATCGCGCGGAGTCTCCCATGGCGAGCATCTTGATCGCGGAGTGCATCCACGAAATTTGTTCGTTCAACCCCGTGCCGACCCGTTACGACGATTTTTCAATTCAGCGAGGGCAGGCCCTCTTCGATTATCACCGGCATCTCGGCAGCGAAGTTGGAGGGGCGCTGAATGTGCTGGAGGCCGAGCCGAATCTCGAATTACGTCCGACCTTTGGAGCACGCGGCATCACCTCGGGGGGGACCATCGCCGGGGCCGACTTTGAACGGCTTGCCGGCGAATTCCTCGATGCGCTTCGCCAGGCTGGGACGGTCGATGGGGCCTACCTCGCCCTGCACGGCGCCATGGCCTCTACTCAGGAAGAGGATCCCGAGGGCTATCTCCTGCAAGAAGCACGCAAGGTCCTCGGTGAACACATCCCCATCGTCGCCTCATTCGACCTGCACGGCATTCTCACCGACCGCATACTGCAGCACGCCGATGCGATCGTTGTCTACCACACCTATCCGCACGTTGACTTCTTCGAGACCGGCCAACGCTCGGCCCGATTGCTGCTGCGCTTGCTGCGCAAGGAAATCCGGCCGGTTACGGCGCGCGTCGCCATCCCCGCCCTGGTGCGCGGCGACGAACTCATCACCGCCAGCGGGGTCTTCGGACAGATCGTCGCCCAAGCACGGCACATCGAGCAGAGTTCAGGCGGCCTCTCCGCCGGCATGTTCATCGGCAACCCCTTCACCGACGTGCCGGATCTCTGTTGTGACAGCATTGTCGTTCTCGACGGCGATGTCGAGCGCGCCCAGCGTGACGCCTTGCGTCTGGCCAGGGAGTTCTGGGAGCAGCGCCGCAAGATGCAAGCCCGGCTCACCAGCCTGGAAGAAAGCGTACATCTGGCCAAATCCACACCCGGCACGGTTGTCATGATGGATGCCGCCGACGCCACCAGTTCTGGTGCTTCGGGAGACTCGAATGCCATCTTCGTTGAGTTGATTCGTGGCGAGTATCGCGGCTCGGCGCTCGTCCCCATCGTCGATGCGGCCGCCGTCCGTGATGCCGTCCGTGCGGGGATCGGCGGCAACGTCCAGACGAAAGTAGGCGGCTCCCTGGATACGAAACGCTTTCGGCCCCGAGGCATCCAGGCCAAAGTAAAGATGCTCTCGGATGGACAATTTCGCAGCGAATCGTTCGGCCAAACCTGGTTTGCGGGCACAACCGCAGTGCTTCAGGCTGATAACATCACCCTGGTCGTGACCAGCCGGCCGGTCCATCTTTACGACCGATCTTTGTTCCTGGCCCATGGTCTCGATCCCCGGCAGTTCGACCTGGTCGTGGTGAAGTCGCCCCACTGCCAGCCGCACATGTATGCCGACTGGTGCGCCCGTCTGATCAACGTGGACGCCCCCGGCAGCACCAGTGCCAACCTGCCCTCGTTGGGACACACGCGCTGCCGTCGGCCGATCTTCCCGCTCGATGGCGATGTACCCTTCACGCCGCAGGTACAGTTGTACTCACGCCCGAGCAAACCATGACCAAGCCCAGCGCTGAAACTCTGAATTCCCAAACGGCCCCCACGCACATGCGTCAACGCGTGCTGGGGTCCCTGTGCGTCATGTCCTTCATTCTTTATCTGGACCGCATTTGCATCAGCCAGGCCGCAAAAAGGATGGAAGAGGACCTCGGCATTTCGCACACGGCTATGGGCTTTGTTTTCGGTTCTTTTACCTTGGCCTACGGACTGTTCCAGGTGCCGACAGGACACTGGGGAGATCGCTATGGGTCGCGCAAAGTGCTGGCGGGCATCGTGTGGATATGGTCCCTTTTGACCATGATCACAGGACTGTCGAACGGATTGATCCTGTTGCTGATCGTGCGCTTTCTTTTTGGGGCGGGACAAGCTGGCGCTTTGCCGAATGCGATCAAGTCGGTGGAACGCTGGTTCCCTGCCCACGCACGCGGTCCCGCCATGGGAATTGTGCTGATGGCAGCGCTTCTGGGCGGAGCCGTGTCACCTGTGGTTGCCGAAGAATTGATCCAACGCTTTGGCTGGCGCTGGACTTTCGTGGCCCTGGGCGTACCCGGGGTCCTTTGGGCGTCCTGGTTTTACTGGTGGTATCGCGATGATCCTGCCGAACATCCTGCCGTGAACGAATCGGAGCGCCGCTATATCGCCCTGGGACGAGGCGCAAAGACCCATGCGAACGATCATCCTTCCATCCCGTGGAACAAGGTGTTGACCGCGGCCAATGTTTGGCTCATGGGAGCTATCAGTACCTGCTGCGCCTTCACGACCTATCTCTTCTTTTTCTGGTATTCAACGTGCCTGCAGGAAGGCCGGTCCTTGTCGTCCGAGTTATCCAGCCGGTTGGCCAGCATCGTGCTGATCAGCGGAGCCGCCGGCAGTTTCTGCGGCGGGTATCTGGGCGACTGGCTGGTGCGGCTCACAGGAGAACGAAAGTGGAGCAGGCGCTTGCTGACGGTTCCGGCGCTGACAAGTGCGGCGGGCGGCATGGTACTCAGCATCCAGTTCGACGATCCCTGGCTGGCTGCCCTCTGCGCGGCCTGGGCATGTCTGGCGATCCACCTGTCGCTGCCGTCGGGCTGGAACGTGGTGGCCGAAATCAGCGGGCCTCACGTCGGAGCGCTGTGGGGTCTGCTCAATGCCATGGGCGTGGCGGGCGCGTACTTTTCCCCAATCTTTCTGGGCGGCCTTGTAGACTACTTGAGCGATCTCGGCCATGTCGGCCGGGAACGATGGGACCCGGCGTTTTATGTCTATGCCAGTCTGTTGCTGACTGGGGCCTTTGCCTGGCTCTTCGTCAATCCGGAAAAGAGCGTCGTTGCCTGAAAGGAGCTAACCATGCGAATCGCCGTGGCGGAAGTGGCTCAGGAAACCGACTCCTTCAGTCCGTTGACGGCCGATTTGAAAGACTTCAAATCGAACGGGCTGTACTTCGGCCATGAGATCCTGGAGCGGATGCTGGGCGTGGGACCGGTTGGTGGCTTCCTGGAAGTCGCGGCCGAGCAGGTGGCCCCTGTCGATGTCTTGCCGATTATCAGGGCCTGGGGCAGCGCTGGCGGGACTATCAGCGAAGAGACCCTCGAGTTCCTTACCGCGCGTCTCATCGACGGTCTGAAGCAGTCACTCCCGCTCGATGGTGTCTTTCTGTCGCTGCACGGCGCCGCAGCGTCCGAGAATGAAGACGACGTCGAAGGGTTTCTGTTGCAGGCGGCTCGTGAAGTGGTCGGAAGCAGTATCCCCATCGTGGTGGCCCTCGATCATCATGCCAATATCACTCAGAGAATGGTGGATCATGCGAGTGTCCTCATCGGCCACGAGACTCAACCCCATGATCCCCCCGCAACGGGACGCAAGGCGGCACAAGTCCTGTTTCGGATGCTGCGCGGTGAGATTCATCCGAGGGTTGCCTGGCAGAAGATCCCCATGATCACGCCGCAGGACCAGTTCCTCACCTCGGAGGGACCGATGAAGGAATGGTTCGACCTGGCACGGGAGATGGAGCGGCGCCGCGGCGTTCTGGACGTATCCCCCTATCCGATGCAGCCGTGGCTCGATGTTGCCGAAGGAGGGTGGTCAGTAGTCGTTCATACCGACAATGCTCCGGAATTGGCTCAGGCTCTTGCGGCCGAGATCGCCAACAAGGCGTGGAGTTTGCGTGAACGTTTCTGGGATTCGGCGCGCGTCGCACCCATTGAGGCGGTTCGCCGCGCGATGGAAGCGGAACGGGGCCTGGTTATTCTGTCGGACACCGGCGATTCGGTTTACGGCGGCGCGCCCGGCGATAGCACTTGCATCTTGCGCGCCCTGCTCGATCAGCGGATCGCCTGCCCTGCTTTCGTTCCCATGGTGGACGCCGAGGCGGTGAATGCGGCGCTCGCCGCGGGGGTCGGGGCCAACATCACGATGAAGCTGGGCGGCAAGATCGACAACATCTTCAGTCAGCCCGTCCAGGTCACAGGGAAAATCGCTGCAGTATCCAACGGATTCACGGTCGATTTGCACGATCGCGGCATTTGCGACCTCAGTCGGACGGCTCTTTTGCAAGTGGGTTCGATTTTCATTGCATTGCTCGATCACCGGAGTTTCGCAATCAATCATCCGGTACTCTATACCCACCTGGGCCTGGATATGACTGACGCCAAGATGGTGGTTGTGAAGACAGCCAGCAATTTTCAATTCTTCAGTCGCTGGCGAAATGGCCTGATCCGGGTCGATTCGCCCGGAACGACTCAATCCGACTTGACCGCATTTCAATGGAAGCGCCTTCCACGACCGATCTACCCGCTCGACCCGCTCACCGATTGGCGCGTGTGACCGGAAGTCCACCAGCGTGGAGCAGTTCGAGCGAGATGCCCCCGTGCGGCATTTTCGCCGAAGCCTTGCAGGCGTGGGTCACCTCGCCCACAGCTATCAAGCGTCACCGAGTCGCCTTCAGCAGCACGGACACTCGCTGTCCCATCCGGCTGTGATCGTGGTTTCGGCCATCGTGGGGCCGGTTTGTAACCGGCCCGGCCAGAAAAGGGCCGGTTTGCAACCGGCCCCACGATGGGCTGGCCAAATCCATGATCACAGCCCCGTACACGTTCCGAATGTTCGCATGTACATAAAGCAAGAAAACAAGTCGGTGATTTCAGCGAAAAATTACAACTACTGAAGCAGTCGCTTTAGTGTGCGAGCGGTTACATTGCAGTGCACTTGCACTCAGTTTTCAAACAGAACCTGGTGGCGGTAAGTTTCCTAACTTGCCGAATGAATCGGCAAGTTAGGAAACTTGCCGCCACGGTCGGGTCAATGGCGGAAGTGGCGGATGCCGGTGAAGACCATCGCCAGGCCGTGCTTGTTGCAGGCGTCGATTGACTCCTGGTCGCGCATCGAGCCGCCCGGCTGGACGATGGCCGTCACGCCCGCTTTCGCCGCCGCATCGACGTTGTCGCGGAAGGGGAAGAACGCATCCGACGCCATCACCGCGCCGCGCGTCTGGTCTCCCGCCTTGCGCGAGGCGATGTGGACCGAATCGACCCGGCTCATCTGGCCGGCGCCGACGCCCAGCACCTTGCCGCCCCGCGCCAGCACGATCGCGTTTGACTTGACATGCGTTCGGGGCTTGACCCCCTTTCGGCCTAGAGGATGTTGTCGCTGACTGCAAGCGGGAACGGCCTCCGTCGCCAAAGGAGATGTTGCCGAGATTCACGTCGAGCATGTAGACGCCGTAGTCTTCGAGAAATCCGAGAATCGCCTGGACTTCGGGCCAGCGCGATTCAAATTGTTCCGCTTTCTCCTCGCGCCAGTCCGCCAGAACTTCTTCGGAGAACTCGGGGGGTATGTCGAGATAGGCGCCGGCGAAATCGAGGACGAAGGGCCGGGTGACGACTGTCATTTCGATGACCCAGAGTTCATCGTCGTAGCGGAGCAGCTCGGGAATCGCGCAACCGCGGACCTCCGTGAGTTCGCACTCCCGCAAGCGCAGGTAGACGTCCCGTTCGCGTGCGTAGAAGCGCTCCTGCTGATGCACCTTGATGGCCAATCGGCCCTTTTCGGTTTGGCTTTCGACAGTGAATACGCTACCATGAACACCCGATCCGAGGGAGTCGCCAAGGGTCAGGCCGTTTTTTTCGCAGTAGTTCTGCGCTCGGCGAAGAAGCAGAGGTGGATTGCTCATGAACGCACCGCAAGCAGGTATCGGCGGTCACTCCGCGGATGTTCGGATTCACTTATATGTGAACGGCAGCGTCTTGCCAGTGGCGCAGCTCGGTCTCGAATTCCTTGTTCTGCGGACTCCCCTGGATCATCCTCCGTGCGACGCCGAGATCGCCATGTCGATTGACGGCCAGGAAAGCCGCTGGGCCGTCCATCTTCCGAGCGGCATTCAGGTCGGCTGCCGGAAAACCGCGATTGCCCGGTGTGCCGGCGACAGTGGTTCCTTGCCGCAGTGAATCCGGCAACGGTGAGGTGGAGGTCGCGGAAACGCGTTGCTTCAACGAGGCATCGGTTCCTGGCCTCTTTCTCTTTCTCGGGTCCTGACACTGTTGTCGGGCCTGATGAAGG